>CAVRWR010000011.1:0-57666 GCA_963724445.1 uncultured cyanobacterium
AATCTCAAAGAATTAATCAAAATCTTTGGAGTTAGCCGAAAAACGATATACAACTGGAAAAACAACTGGTCAAAGTATAAATTAGTAGGTTTGTACAATCGGGTTGGTAGAGGAAGAAAAGAAATTTTTAATGACCAGCAAAAGCAGCAGATTAAAAAGTGGGTCAAACAAAATCCCAAAAATCTTAAGCAGGTAATCGAGAAAATTAGAGAAGAATGGGGGGTATTGACACTCCAACGGCTGCGTTTAATTTCGCTATCGCTACGTTAACCTAAAGCACGTTGGATTCTCCCGTCTAGTCTCGAAAATGGTACTATCGAACAAAGACAGTTGCGTGTGCTTTGCTCTCCCATTGACGATGTTCATGGAGTTTGGGGGACTGCCAATTACCCCGTCCAATAGATTATCTGTATCCATTGCAAATACAGGTTTTTGAACAGGTCGGTTGGACAAGCTGCTCGGCGTTGCAGCGTCCCCCGACCTCAAAATCTATCGGACAACTGCGATAATCCCAAATTGCGAGATTTTTTGCAGCATTAAAGTCCGAATTTAGTTTTGCGCCACTAGTGCATTCAAACCAGTGACCATTGCGTTTACCAATAACACCGTTAACTGAGGAGTGTTTTGGGAGAGTACTGTGGTGGTCTAACATGGACTTGTCGCCCAAGTTTAGCCATTTTGTATTCTAGTTTTTGACCCAAATCGTAGTATGCCCAAGCATGACGAGATTGAGCATTATCAGAGCGCATTTCTTTCTTTGCTTCATCGTCTGTCGACAACCAGACAAGTCTTCTAGAATCAAGTCTGACTCCTGCCAATCAGCAAAATCAACAATTCTACGAGATACAGTATGGTTAACTGCTCTCATCCAGCGTTGTTCTTTTTGCTCCAGTTTCTTAGTCGGGTAGGTCAGGGATATTACTATCCCCTTCCCCCCTAAGAACCGAGCGTGCAGGTTTCCAAGCACTCGGCTCAAGCAATATCACTCTTTTTCGTAATGAGTTTTATGATGACAGTATATATGTAACCAAGTTAGGTTGTTTACTTCATCTTTGCCGCCTTTATTCTTTGGGATAATGTGATGTAAATGTAATGGTTCGTCATTAAATAATGATTGACCGCATTTTGAACATTTATACCCTTGTTTAAAAGCTATATATTCCTGTTTCCTGTTGAATTTGACTGCTTCGGATTTATCTTTCTTGGCATTTCTCTTTTCCCAATATTTAATTAGGCTGGGGTCGTCAGGTGAGTGACTTCCTTTTAAGAGAGTATGTCTTGATATTTTTGTCCAGGCAAATCTTTGCATATAATTACCATTCTCTTTGTTACCGAAGACCCATTTGTCTTGGCTTCCAAATTTGAATTTGCCCCAGTATTTTTGTCTCCATTTTCTTGGTTTATTGGGATGTGTACGTTTGACAAAACGTACTTGGCGTACGAACAAATATGTATCAAGCTTATTAAAAGCTCTAGATGATACTACTTTATTCATATAATTCGCTTTCCCCCTAATTACTGGGTTCATCTTTCCAATTAGTGCGTCTAATGGTTTACCTATATGACTTAGGAAAATTTCCCTGATATCGTTACGGCATTTCTTTAGAAATTCCTTGCTAGGTTTGATGAGTAATTTATCTCCAGTTTTCGTATTTTTGACTTTGTATTGTCTAATATTGAATCCGAGAAAATCGAATCCCTCAGTGATATGTACAATTTTGGTCTTTTCAGAGGAAAGGTTTAGTCCTCTCGTGCCAAGCCATAAATTGATTATATCTTTTGATTTTTCAGCATCTTCTTGATTCTTGCAGAAAATCACCAAGTCGTCGGCATATCTCACAATTCCCCTGTCACCTATAGTTTCTCCTCGGTTGTTGTATTTAACTCCCAAGGCTTTTTCCATGCCATGAAGGGCAATGTTAGCTAGTAGAGGAGATATGATGCCTCCCTGTTGAGTACCAGATGTTTGTGGATGAAAAATGTTTCCATCTACATATCCAGCTTTTAGCCATGATTTTATTAGGTTTCTGTATGGAAAGTTACCCACTATTTCTAACAATTTATCATGGTTGATATTGTCGAAGCATCCTTCGATATCCGCGTCTATAATCCATTTCTTGTTCCTTTGGGGAGTAGAGAAAAGGTATATCTTCTGGATAGCATCATGAACGCTTCTTCCAGGGCGAAAACCGTAGCTTATTCCCTCGAATTGGGCTTCCCAACATGGTTCGAGTGCATTCTTTACCATTGCTTGTAAACATCTGTCTCTAATTGTTGGGATAATCCCTATCCGTCCAGTTATTTATTCCTGTTTTCCTTATTGGATGACGGCATTAGCTTTTTAAGCCATCCTACGCCCTTCCAAGAATTAGGTCTTCCTTACGGTCAACTTACTCATGAATGAGACTTGGTAGGGGTTTTCCTGTTCCACATCTTTGAGATACGACATATTTAGATTCCTGCTTTACTCCTGTAAATTCAAAGTTCGTGATAGTCATATTATTCATATGCAATGGATAAATAAATTGAAATCCAAAGTTATGGTGGATTTCCTGAACTTTTACACCCTAAACATCTTTAATGGGTGTTCTTCCTATAGAGAAGCCTCATAACAGGTTCACTGATGTTAATCATGTATGTCTTACCCTAGCCCTTGATAACATGGATGTTTTAGTTACTTTTGGACATTACCCTCTAGCTTTGAGACAACTTCGTTACCGATGATGCCCCTTTGGGTGGGTACAGCCTTGACTATTAGACTGGAGTTGCTCTGAGGAACTCACTCTCGGATGCGACTTTCAGGTCGCACATATCTTGCTGTAATCATTTATCCCATAAATCAAAGCTAAAGTAATCAGACAGAGAATCGTAATAATTTTAGCTACATTGATAGCGGTAAGTTGCGTAACTTGAAAGCCAGGCAAATTTGTTACTGTTTCCATATCCTTGATTCGCCGTCGGCAAAAATCTATTTAATTTTTATACTATCAATAAATATATGAGAGAATCGTCTTTCTATTTTAGTTGAACTGGGGAAATAAGGCGATCGCTACTTAACTTCTGTTCTTAAAACGTGAGTTCGACGAAATTTGAAGAGAAAAGAAAGGCTGAGATGTAAACTCAGAATTCCAGTCTTGAGCAATATGAAAGTATGTTCGATACTCACGCCAGTATTGTAAAGTTATTAAAACTTGGTTTTCAATGATTATTTTGGGAGGACGACCTGGTTTTTTCTTCTGCTTTTCTTGGCATTTTACCAATCTAACCATTAGCCGAAAAGTTCTTTTTTCAATTCCATAAAGTCGCTTAAATTTTTGAGGAGAAAGTTTACGTGCTTGCCAATGTTTCATTTTTAATTAAACAAAAAGTCAACCCTTAATCATATCACAAAAGACTTTTGCAAGAGTTCTATTGAGCGATTTGCTATTGATACATTTCGTACAACTGTAATTCTTGTCTTAAAACAAATCCGATATCTATCCGCGCTGCATTGAGATTCCTTGGTTATAGCGAATCGAAAGATTTTTTGGTTCTTTCTGGCATTAAGAATTTAAACTCTTTGGACGCTCACGTTCAGTTAGCTTTGGCTGTTGCGAATTATGATTATCTACTCTAGAAGACATAGCTAATGAATCTAATCATAAAAATCTAGGCAAGCTGTTCGACTAATTTAACAACTCGCTCTTTAATTTCGTCTCGGACACGGTGAAAGGTTTCGATTGGTTGCCCATCAGGGTCATCTAATTCCCAGTCCTCAAACACGTCCTGCATAACCCATGCATCAGGTAAATTAGTACCACAGCCACACATAGAAATCACGGCATCGTAACCCTCGGCATTAAAATTGCTCAAAGGATCTGAGGTTTGATTACTAATATCAATTCCAATTTCCGACATTACCTCAATGGCGGTAGGATGAACCCGACTGGCTTCTAAGCCAGAAGATGTAACCTTTATTTTGCCCCCTCCTAGTGTTTTGGCAAAACCTTCCGCCATCTGAGAACGGCAGGAATTACGACGACAGACAAACATAACTTTTTTCATGATTTTTCTAGATACAGTATTTTCTTCTGCAAATAAATCGTAAGGGCGAACAGCGATTCGCCCCTACAAAAATTATCTAACCGCGCTTCGCATTTAAAGGGCTGTTCTGCTTGGCTTCCTTAGCTTTGCGTTCGCTATGGCGATCGGTTAAATAATCAACCTGACTTCGCAGTAAGAGAGTGAATTTATATAGTTCTTCCATGACATCTACTATTCTGTCTCTGTAAGGAGAGTCTTTCATTGTGCCGTCTTCATGAAACTCTTGATAAGCTTTGGCTACTGAAGATTGATTGGGAATGGTAAACATCCGCATCCATCGACCTAGAATTCTGAGGGTATTGACCGCATTAAATGACTGCGAACCTCCGCTAACCTGCATTACTGCTAGGGTTTTCCCTTGAGTTGGTCTGACCGAGCCAATGGTTAGAGGTATCCAGTCGATTTGATTTTTCAAAATACCTGTAATGTTGCCGTGCATTTCAGGAGAAGACCACACCTGACCTTCTGACCACAGGCTTAACTCCCGTAACTCTTGCACTTTGGGATGAGTTTCCTCTACTTGTCCCCGTAGAGGTAGTTCGTGAGGATGAAAGAATTTTACTTCTGCCCCCATATCAGTAATGATTCGGGCAGCTTCTTCCGCTACCAAACGACTGTAAGAACGTTCTCTTAGTGAGCCATATAGGAATAGAATTTTTGGGGGATGGTTGAAATTAGTCATAGTTAAAGTTGTTAGAGACGCGAAATTTCGCGGAAGAAAGCTCTATTTACAACACCTGGGGTCTAGCAGGGTTGCCTTTTCAGGATGTCTGGGAAACCAATTAGCAGTACGCTTACAAAATTCCACCAGCATTAACATTACGGGAACTTCAATCAGTACCCCTACTACTGTTGCTAACGCTGCACCAGAATTCAGACCAAATAAAACAACTGCCGTAGCGATCGCAACTTCAAAATGATTACTCGCACCGATTAAGGCGGCTGGGGCTGCATCTTCGTAATCTAAACCCATTTTTAGGGCTGCAACATAGGTAATGAAGAAGATGAAGTTGGTCTGTAAAAATAAGGGGACAGCGATTAAGAGAATATGCAGCGGATTATTAACAATTAATTCCCCTTTAAAGGCAAATAGCAAGACTAGAGTTAATAGTAGCGCTGCGATCGCTATTGGGGAAAGATAATGTAAAAACTTCTCTTCAAACCACTTTCTTCCCTTGTTATGGAAAATCCAGTAACGGCTGAGAACCCCTGCTAATAAAGGCAAGCCAACATAAATCAAGACAGAAAGTACAATTGTTTCCCAAGGTACGGTGAGATTATTCGCTGAAAGCAACCATTTTCCCAAAGGTGCATAGAGAAATAGCATTGCCAAGGAGTTGACCGCTACCATGACTAAAGTATGTCCCTGATTGCTATAGGATAGGTAGCCCCACATCAAGACCATTGCCGTACAGGGAGCAATTCCTAATAAAATTGTCCCTGCAATATAGGAATTAGCCAGAGATACTTCTACTCCCCTGATTAATTCTGTTGACGATAGCCAAGGTTGGAATAGCCAACCAAGAAAAAACTGAGAAAACGCCACCATAGTGAAGGGCTTAATAAGCCAGTTGATTACTAGGGTCAATAAAACTGGTTTTGGCGATCGCGCGGCTTTTTTTGCCTGGGAAAAGTCAATCTTGACCATGATGGGATACATCATGAAGAACAAGCAGATAGCAATGGGAATAGATACGTTATAAATGCTCATTGAATCCAGAGATTGAGCCACTCCAGGAAATAGTTTTCCCAAAGCAATTCCTCCCACAATACAGAGAGCTACCCACAAGGTTAAATATTTCTCAAATAGATTGAGTTGACCACCCGCTTGAACAGCTTGAGCGTTAATTGATGAATTGTCCGATCTCATGTGATTCCTTACTCCCCGAAAAACTTTAGGAGTAAATTTATTATACATCAAGTTTATTTGATGTATCAAAAAATATTGATGCGTTAAATACGTCCCATGCTATTGAGGTTCAATCAGCAAGTTTATTGACAAAAAGTTTATTGACAATTTCTGGCTGATAAAATATTTCCTGAGCGTCGATATCCAGCTAAATACTGTTCGAGAGTAACGAATTGAGCCAAGTTGAGACTATAGTACATCCAGCGACCTTCTTGGCGGGAATTGATTAGATTGGCATCTTTAAGATTTTTTAGATGAAAAGATAACTTTGACTGGCTAACTTCTAATCGATCGCACAATTCACATACGCATAGCTCTTGAGTCCGCAAAAGTTCAATAATTTTTAGTCTCAGAGGATCGCCAAGAGCGCGAAATCCAGTCTCGATTTGAATAGAGTCTTGAGTAATGGCTGGCATCAAAATTTATTGATATATTTCTTTTTATCTTAACAATCAATCAATTTTGTAACTTAAGCAAGACGCTTTGCACCTGCTGGTAAAAACTTCCCTGGCGATCGTAATCAGTTTTTAACTCGTTGTAACGATTGACGCTCAAGTTATTCCGCTGAACAATTTCTATAGTCTGACGACAGAAACGTTCAGTGATTTCACGCACATTGGGATTTAAATTTGCTAAAGTTTCTCTGTCATTACAGGCGATATTCCCTGGTGGTTCATTGATAATCGTTTTAATTTCTTTGTAGACTTGTCTTCTGAGCAACTCTACCTGATAACCAGCTTTAGCATAGTTGGTAATTTCTTCTGGAGTATATTGTTGAGCAACAACCTGATTAGTCAAAGAAATAGCCGCTATTGGCGGTCGATTTGGCGCAGGCGATCGCCAAGATATTTCAGGAATCACCCCCCCGATCAAGCCGATGGCTGACAAAACGGTACTGCTTAAAATACGAATATATAATTTATTTAATTTAGGTAAAGCACAATTAACTTTGAACATCATTAATAATAATTACTTGTATTACAAAGATTACTATTTACATGGAAGTTATTCTGAGGAAATATGTTCCTATTTATTGACTTATTTAGCGAAAAATTTACTTAAATTGCGCTAACAGATTGATTAGCAAACGTCAATTATGCAAAAAATCATTCTTTATCTCTGGCTTATTTTGGTAGTAAATCTAGCTCAAGATCTCGAAGATCTAAATCAACTATGACATCTGAATTTAAAGCGATCGCTAAAATCGACGATTGGTCAAAGGTTTATAATTTGGCGGAGACTTATCAAAAAGAAGAGCGGTGGCAGCAGGCGGCTCAAGCTTTTGAGCAGGCAATCGAGCTTAAAGAGGATTTTTTCTGGTCATATCATCACTTGGGTGATACTTTATCTAGATTACAGCAGTGGCAACAGGCGACACAGGCTTATGGCAAGGCGGTAAAATTCGACCCAGATTTTTTTTGGTCTTGGCACAATTTAGGAGATGCTCTAACCAAACTACAGCAGTGGCAAAGGGCAGTACAGGCTTACGGCAAGGCGGTAAAACTCGACCCAGATTTTTTTTGGTCTTGGCACAATTTAGGAGATGCTCTGGCCAAACTACAGCAGTGGGATTCAGCGATCGCTAGTTATCTCCAGGGAAACTATTTACAGCTCGAACATCAGTTAACTTATCAAAAGCTAGGGACTGTATTCAAACAAAGAGGTACTTTAGCTCAGTCAATCAAAGATTATCGTCAGCTAATCCAATCTCCCCCGCATAATTCAGTTTTTGAGTTCTTGCGCACCCAACCGAAACGATTGATTAATCTGGCTGAAAGTTTAGTTAAACAACATCAAATCCAGGCGGCAATTGTCGTTTACTATATGGTGCTAGAAATACAGCCTGAGCAAACTAGTGTTATGGTTCATCTAGTCCGACTACTCCAACAGCAAAGCCAGTTAGACCAGGCGATCGCCCTCAAGCAGCAAAAGCTTCAGGAAAATACCACCAGCTCATTATTAGCTCATGCAAGAACTATTCCTCTGGCAAAATCTCAGCCAAAGCCAATTCCTGGAAAGATCTTAATCCAAAGTAATGGTTTAATTTCACCTCAACAATTAAATAATTTACACCTGGCAGTAGGTTGGTCGAGTCGCTCTTTAACCCAGCTAAAACAAGCTCTAAAAGCAAGTTTTAGCTATGTTAGTGCTATTCATATTCATCAGGATCAACAACAATTAATTGGCTTTGCTAGAGCCATCTCTGACAGCGTATTTCATGCAACATTACTTGATATCGCGGTGCATCCAGATTTTCAGGGCAGAAAAGTAGGGAAAAATGTGGTCAAAACCCTAGTCGAGCAACTTCATCAAGCACAAATCGAAGATATTATCCTATTTGCCAGTCCTCATTTAGTGGATTTTTATCACAAACTAGGATTTCTCTCTCAGCCAAATAATCTTCAATGGATGCTATGGTGTCCAACTAGTGATGAGCTATAAACTTTTCTTTCTACTTGCTCAACTTTGAGAAAGACGCTTGACGGGCGCACCGCCTAACAGCTGGTCGGTTTCGATTAATAGATCGGGAATTTTTTCGGCAAAGGGGCTATTGGTTAAACAGGGCTGTAGGTCTAGCTGAGATACCTGGTCTGCTTTTGCCCCAGGAAACCAATGACCAGCGTTAGTTAATAAGTTGTAACGAGCCTGTCCATATTCAATCATGTCATAAGCCAAAGCAAGATTCCTTAGCCAGAGAATCACGGGCAGATTCACATTACCAGGGGTTCGATCGTGACTGGGCAAACCAATTTGCCAATTATCGAGCCAGTCTTTGCCTAATACGGCGATCGCCTCTCGTTCTAAACGTTCTAAAATTGGCGGTAGAATTTCAGCTGCTTTTTCTAGCAACGGTAAGACCTTTAAGTGTTCGTCAAAATCCTCTGGTTTGGCTGCCCCTAAGCTAAGAGTATGAACTTCAGGGTGAGATAGACAAAACAAATCGTTGAACACCATGGGGCTAAGTGGCTGGCACAATTCCACTAGCTTGGGCGGTGGACTATACAGATGTCCCCCTTTATCTGCAGGAGAAATAATAAATACCCCCATGTCTTGACGCTGTGCCGCTTTGATCGCTGACCAATTCCACTGATTGATGTAGTACCAGTGCAGATTTACATAGTCAAACTCCCCCGTTTCAATCGCCTTGATAATGATTTCTGTCGAACCATGGGTAGAAAAGCCAATATGTTTGACTTTGCCTTCTGCCTGAAGTTTCTTTGCCTCGTCTAAACAGCCACCAGGACGGACAGCATCATGGAAAGTTGCTTCATCATTAATCCCATGGAGTCCCAAGAGATCCACATATTCTAGTTGGCAAAAGTTGAGAGACTGCTTAAATTTGCGGCGGAAATCTAAAGGATCGGGCTGGGGAGAAACTTTTGTTTGAAAGATAAGTTTTTCTCTAGGCAGTTGGGGCAGAATTTGTCCAAGCTGCATTTCAGAACTACCATAACCTCTAGCAGTTTCAATATGATTGATTCCCAGCTCAAATGAACGGCGAATCGTGGCTGCCAAATTACGTTGATTAGCTTCAGGTATTTCAGATTGAGGCAAATCCTGCCATTTGTATTGATATCTCATTCCTCCACAGGAGAAAATGGGCATCTGTAACTCTGTACGACCGAATCGCCGATATTCCATGATAAAACTAAGGTTATTCTTGCTCGCTACCTCTACAGATATCATTTTAGATATTATTTGGGGAGGGTAGGAGTAATCAATTGATTCTATGAAAATTCTCTTAGTGGATGACGAAACAGAACTAAGCGATCCTTTGAGCCGAATTTTGCTCCAGGAAGGCTATCAGGTTGATATTGCCAATAACGGTGCCGCAGGAATGGATCTAGCACTGCAAAACCAATACGATCTGTTGATTCTAGACTGGATGCTGCCTCACAAGTCGGGAATCGAAATCTGCCGCTCAGTGCGATCGCATTCATTAACTACTCCTGTATTGTTTTTAACCGCTAAAGATACGGTTGACGCTCGCGTCGATGGCTTAGATGCAGGGGCAGATGACTATCTAGTTAAACCCTTTGAACTGAGAGAATTACTCGCTAGAGTGAGGGCTTTACTCCGCCGTTCAACTCTAGAAAGTGCCACCAGCGATCGCCTAAAGGTCGCAGATTTAGAACTAGATCTGGATAATCAAGTGGCATATCGCCAGGAACGGGCGATCGACCTTTCAGAAAAAGAAATCAAGCTGTTAGGCTATTTTATGCAGCATCCAGACAGGCTTTTAACCCACGAAGAGATCTATAGTTATCTTTGGCAAGCTAATGAACAGCCCAGTAGTAATGTTTTGGCTGCGTTAGTCAGACTGTTGCGACGCAAGATAGAAATAAAGGGGCAGAAAACCCTAATTCATACAGTTTATGGTAGAGGATATCGATTTAGCGTAAATTAACTATTTAATTTAATTTTTCTATCTTAAAAATATTAGCAATTGCAACTTAAGTTTGCTCATTACTTAATATTAAAAACTAATTCTTATCTAAATCTTCATATTCAATTTAATCGTTAGGTTAGAGAATATATTTAAATTCCTTTCATCTTAATTTCTCTTTGGCGAAAAATGAAATTCTATCGATTATTAAAAAGTTTATTGATAAGTATGGTTGCCTCATCTACTTGTGTATTCCAAGCAATTGCTCAAAATACCGAAGGTGTAACTAACAGCAATAATGATAATGTCCAGGTAAATGAACAGGGAGAGGGTTCTCAGCAGCAGGGACAAAGTGCTAATGGGGGTTCATCAGAAGTTAACGTAACCGACGAAGATTCCAGCGATAATTTTTGGACAAGTGGCTATTATGGTCGATTAATTATTCCACCAGGCAGCGCTTCCCTCACCTGTGGAGAGCAGACAATTTCTTTTTCTCGTTCGGAAGGTTTTGGTATTGGTGTTGGTGCGGCGGGAGTCAACTTTAGCGATAATGTCGGGGAAATACCTGAAGAATTTAAATCCAGCTTAGTGTCAATTAAACAATGTTTAAGAGAAAAAAACATCTCAGGAATTTTGGAGCGGTATTTAAAACTAGCAAAAGATAATCGGGCAGTTGCCGATACTTATTTAAGAACAGTTTCCCCAGAAGTATATGCCACTTTCTTTGTCCAAAACGCCAAAGAGAAAGGGGAAATTTTATCAGAACAATCCTATGCTAATTTAGCTACCAACTTGCGGTCAGAAAATTTTGATCGGGTAGTTGAGTGGCAGGATAATTTTGATAGTGCAGCCTTAGCAAAAGATAGAGTTTTATTAGACAAAAATCGCGAATTGCGATCGCTTGAAAGAGAAAAGAGATTAGCCGAACTTGAGGTTTTAGAATTAGAAAGAAGAGCCAAAGAAGTCGAGGTAATATTTAAATATAAACAGTCTCAATTAGATAATTTAATTGACCAATATAAGCAGTAATATTGTTTCATAAATCCTTTTTTCCTGGGTATATCATTATAATAACTCTGGCAATTAGTTTAAATTAATTGGAAACAGTAATTATCTTGTTTTCTAACGGTTGAGGCATAACTTCAACCGTAATATCTAGCAAGTAACTTTATTTCTAGTCGGCTTTAATCGTCACTAATACTGATACTTAAGACAGTAGCTCTAGACTAAGATTAGATGACCGAAAATCAGCTAATTGCTTTAACTATCAAAGATACAGGAGAAGTTTGTGCCAGCGAATTATCAGAGAACGCAACCAGATTGCTTGCAATCAATTACCAATTTTAAATTAATTGGTCAAGAGTTGACAAACTTAGCTGCAATCTTAATTGCTGGCACTATCTTAATTGCTCCTGCTCTTGCAGAGCAAAGTGAGTCGATAACTTCAACCCCTTCTAGCCAAAAAGCTGATGTTGAGCCAGCTATTTCTCCAGGAGAAATACGCTTGATGACTCAGGAACTAGAAGGATTAATGGCAAGATTTAAAGCAACTTTATTGACTGCTGATGCCAATTACGAGAATAGTCACCTCTCTACTGGACAAGTTATTAAATCACTGTTAAGTACTCAACCTAATGCTCGCAAGGAAAACCTCAAGCCAGTAAAATCAAATTACCAAAGTTCTCATCAGGCTCTTTACTTAGCCGATCGAGGATTACAAAAGTTTCACGATCTATTAACCCAACACAGATACGGTGAGGCAAAAGTAGAGTGGAGTACGGCCCAGAAAATTCTGCTAGATAATTACCCCCAGGATAGACCTATTGCCCAATCGGAAGTAAGAGGCATGTGGCTAGATCGTGGCACAATCGTCAAAGCTAAATCTGAAGCCGATTTAGCTAAGATATTTGACCATATGGCGATCGCAGGAATCAATACGGTTTTTTTTGAAACCCTCAACTCTAGCTATACTATCTATCCAAGTCAAGTTGCACCCCAACAAAATCCTTTGGTCTCCAACTGGGATCCCCTCAAAGCTGCGGTAAAACTAGCACATGAACGGGACATGGAATTACACGCCTGGGTTTGGACTTTTGCCGCGACGAATCAGCGTCATAATACGATTCTTAATCTACCTCGTAATTATCTAGGACCTGTATTATCCCAACATCCAGATTGGGCAATGACAGACCATGAAGGAAGTCGTTTTCATTACAGTTCTGGTAAAGTTTTTCTCGACCCAGCCAATCCTGAAGTCCGCGACTATCTCTCAGCTTTGATTAGGGAAATTGCCACTAATTATGATGTAGATGGTATTCATCTAGACTATATCCGCTACCCTTTTGAGAGTCCGACAGGAAAAGTCACCTATGGATATGGTATTGCTGCTAGAGAACAATTTCAAGCGCAAACAGGTTTTGACCCGATTCAACTAAATCCTCATCATCCTCTTTGGTCTAGGTGGACAGAGTTTCGGATTGAACAGATAGATAGTTTTGTCGCGAAGATTTCCGCTGATTTAAACCAAATACGTCCTGAATTAACGCTATCAGCAGCAGTATTCCCTATGCCTCAGCGAGAACGGCTGAGTAAAATTCAGCAATCTTGGGAACAGTGGGTCAGAAAAGAGTGGATCGATCTGTTAATCCCTATGACCTATGCTCAAAATACTGATTATCTCAACAGTTTGACTAGCCCACTATTGAGTGAGTTTGATCGCGGTCAAGCCTTGCTTCTACCAGGAATTAGGCTGCTGGATATATCTGATGTGGCAGCGCTAGATCAGGTGCAGCTACTACGTGGGATGTCTACTCAGGGATATGCCTTATTTGCTGCCGATAACTTAGACTCTCGCTTAATCAAAATTTTTAGTAGAACTCAAGGAGAAAATTCTCAAACTGAACAACTATTGCCTCACAGAGAACCTTTTAAGACAGCCTTAGCTCGCTATCATGGCTTGCAGGGGGAATGGAACTTTGCTCTAGCTAATTATTCACTAGATCTGGACGCTTCAACCCTAGAAACCTGGGGAAACCAGGCAGAATTGCTAGAATCAGAACTGCAAAAATTGATTGATGAACCCAACAGGAGAAATTTCTTCTCAGCTCAGACTACTCTTAACTCGATGCGCCGGCAATTTCCTTACTGGATGAAACAAACTCAAAATATAGATGTTTATCAGGTAGCGGTTTGGCAAAATCGCTTGGATACTCTTGATCGCCTCCTGAGTTATGGTGAAAGAAAGACACTAGATAACTATTAGGCTACTAGGTAAACACTGGAAAACCAGCTTTTTCCACCAAAGAATAAAGACCGAATTTCAGTACCTTAAGAATAGCCGCTGAGACGAACAGAAATTCTAGGCATCTGCCCTGCTAGAATAACACTGTCGGGAACTTTCTAACGATTAGAAGCAGTTATGCTACTTACAGAAACTAACTTAGTCGCCTTGTTATATTTGGTTCTTAGTGGTACCTATCTTCTGGTATTACCAGCAGTTGTCTATTTCTATCTCAGTAAACGTTGGTATGTCGCCAGCTCAATCGAAAGATTGATTATGTATCTCTTCGTCTTTATGACTTTTCCAGGAATGTTGCTGTTGAGTCCTTTTCTCAATTTCCGTCCCAAACGTCGCAATCTCAGAGCTTAAGACATTAATTATGCGTAGAATCGATGCTCTGGGTATTGGTTTGGGAGTATTTGTTGCGGCTGGACTAGTTTACGCTGCTCTGCAATTATTTGGTCTTGATGGAATTAATGCAGGAATCTGGACTCAAACGGCGCTGGTTATTGGCTTAGTTGCCTGGTCTTTAAGTTACTTGCTACGAGTAGGTAGTAAGAACATGACCTATAATCAACAACTTAAAGATTATGAGGAAGCTGTAATGCAAAAACGTTTAGAAGAAATGTCTCCCGAAGATTTGGCGCAGCTACAGCGGGAAATTGAAGAAAAAAAATCTTAAGCTTTAGCGATCGCCAATTCGTCAAGATTATTTCAAGTATTAATTTCAAGTATTAAATTTAGTTTCGCCCCATGAATGTTGCTCGACGTTTTCAAGAATTAAAACAAAATTCTGAGTGTGCTTTAATTCCCTTTATTACTGCTGGAGATCCAGATTTGGCGACAACTGCCAAGGCACTAGAAATTCTAGCCAGCAATGGTGCAGACATAATTGAATTAGGTGTTCCCTATTCCGATCCTCTGGCAGATGGACCAACTATTCAGGCAGCAGCTACCAGAGCTTTACAGCAAGGGGTCAAGCTGGAAGATGTTTTAGAGATAGTTAAACAGACTGTCGGCAAGATCGACGTGCCAATTATCTTATTTACCTATTACAATCCCATATATTATCGAGGAGTCGAGTCTTTTCTCAAGCAGGCAAAAGAGGCAGGAGTAAGTGGCTTAGTTGTTCCTGACCTACCCTTAGAGGAAGCAGAAGCACTAATCCAAGCAGCAACAGAAATTGGCATAGAAGTAACTTTATTGATTGCACCTACTAGCTCTCCAGAGAGAATCAAGGCGATCGCCGCTAAGTCTCAGGGTTTTATCTACCTCGTTTCGGTAACTGGGGTGACAGGAGTTCGCTCCCAAATGGCATCAGGAGTTAAAGACTTATTAGCAGATCTGCACCATATCACTGATAAGCCTATTGGAGTCGGCTTTGGTATTTCTAACCCCGAGCAGGCAAAACAGATTAAAGATTGGGGTGCAGATGCCGTGATTGTAGGTAGTGCGATTGTCAAACGTCTGGCATCAGAAAGTTCTGAATCAGGACTAGAGGCGATCGCCGATTTTTGTCGTTGTCTTAAGCAGGCTATTTCATAGAAAAACAGCTTTACAATTAATAATTAAAATTAGTACTATACAATTATTTTTTGGGTTCGCTTTATCCGTTACCATTATTCACTTTAGAACCATCAGTCGGCAGCAAAGAATTAGGTAACTCATCAAAGTTTTTCTTTACCGCCTTGCAAAAATCTTTCATTTGAGCAACTGTCATGGTTGGTTCAGCCTGTCCTTTTTCCCATCGACGAATGGTAGACACAGCTACACCAATTTCTCTAGCTAATTGTTCTTGGGACAGCTTGACATTTAACCTCAGTCGTTTAAAAGGAGAATTTGTGTCTTGTTGGTGAGATTTTTTTGGTCTTGTCATAATCTTTGGTAGTTTTATTGATGATAGAATCGTGGATAACATTTTTAAGACAGTAAAAATCTCGATATCAAAAATTAAGCTTCAGTACGTAACCTTATACTTACAAATTTAATACATGCTATAGAGTATTACCGCTTACTAATTTCTACTCAAGCTGGTTTAGCTTGGGTAGACATAATTGTTTGGCAAAAAAAGCCTTGATGTATAAATAAAATAGAAGTAATTACTGGAATAGAAAATATAGATTGGGAATAACATCGCAATAATTAAAATGTTTTGCCTAAAGCAATAACATAATATTTATTGAAACTTATACGCTCGATTTGTACGCTCAATTTTGTCCTATGTTAACAAATAAAAAATATAAGACTATGAGAAAAATTACCGAATTTTGTGATATACCTGCAAAAATTTCCTCCGCAATCCTTGCAAAACTAGTATTTGCGTAAGGAATGGCAGCTCAACACTGAAAGTTTATATAACTTGGTAGAATTAAGTGATTTAGCGTAGAATACTTGTTTTTCTTTGATTAAGCTAATTATCGAAGCGTCAAGCTCAATCCAATATAAATTAATTAAATCAAAGCTTATCTCAGTTTTTTTACCTAACTGATATTGAGCGATTTAGATATTATAAGAGCTTTAAATAAAACAAATAGTAAATGGTGCGTTTATTTACACATCAATCTACTCGCTGGAAAACTCTTCGATCGCAATCTTAATTACTGGCAAAATAAGGTAATCTAAAAAATATGCATGGAGAATTATTGTCGCTTAATCTGGGTCGATCTCATATTCTCCACACCACGACACCAGAATAAGCCCTCGTTTACTCTATGCCAGAATATGCGAATCGACCCGATTCTGAAGACCAGATCAGTAGTAAACAAGACATTGTTAAGATTTTAAGCCTAATCAGTGGTCAGTCTATTGAGGAAAAAATTAGTCCCAGTATAGCTATTGTTTTCTATTTTATTAGCTCAGCTAAACTAATCACTTACTCATAGTTAACGATTTGAGCGAAGCTGCTGGCAGATAAACTCGCTCCGCCAACTAACGCTCCATCAATTTCAGGCTGCGACATTATTTCTTTAATATTATCAGGCTTGACCGAACCGCCGTATTGAATTGAAACTTCTTTATTAGCTAATTGTTGGCGAATAATGCCAATAACTCGATTTGCCTCTGAAGATTCACAGGTATCACCAGTACCAATAGCCCAAATGGGTTCGTAGGCGATAATTAGATTACCTTGGTTTATATCTGGCAAATTGTGTTTCAACTGCTTAATAATGATATTTTCAGTTTCCCCTGCATCTCTCTGCTCTTTAGTTTCACCTACACAAAGAATTGGTTTTAAGCCACATTGCTGGGCTGCTTTTAACCTAAGGTTAACCGTTTCGTCAGTCTCGCCAAAGTATTGTCGCCGCTCACTATGACCGATAATTACGTAGTCAACGCCAATTTCTGTCAGCATTTCACCAGAAATTTCTCCAGTATATGCACCTTCCTGTTCCCAGTGAATGTTTTGAGACCCTAACATTATCTTACTACCGTGCAAATTTTTAGACATGGCGGTAAGAGAAGTAAAAGGAACACACAGAACAATCTCTCTTCCCTCGGGGACTTCGTCGATCTCAGATTTAAACTCTTGCACAAAAGCCAAGGACTCTGCCTGGTTTTTATGCATTTTCCAATTTCCAGCAATAATTATTTTCCGCACTAGTTACAAAATATCTTAAATTCTCTGCAAATTTAAGTTTAAGGCTTTGAGGGGAGTTAAAGCTAGATTAAGGAAATTATGAGCAAGTTTTAAGGTTCTACAATTCACATATCACAACAAGAAAACTTTTTTCTTGTTAAAACTTAACTTTTATTTATAAAATGCGTTAAATTTTAATTTAGAGGAGCAATTTTTATCAGCCTTGCTATTACTGCTGTGATGAAGCTTGATAACTATGCCTGCTTAGACTCTGCAATTATTTCTTTTCTGCTAATTGTTTGAATTTTTCTAACTCTCTACTATTGTAAAACTCACTAACACTATGACAACAAACTCTTTGATCGCTAAAATTTTTCGTCCAACCATAACTCCTGACTTTTGGCAACAAACCACTTGGGCAATTATGAGAGCTGTTATCGGGATTGTAATGATTCATAACGGTTTAGACAAGCTAGGTAATATTGAAAGTTTTGCCGAAGCATATGTCGCTTATATTGGTTTACCTTTCCCCATATTTTTTAGCTATGTTGCGGCATTTACCGAACTTATCGGCGCACCGCTGCTCATTCTTGGTCTGTTTACTAGACCTGCTGCATTCGCTTTGTTCAGCACCATGTGCGTCGCAATGTATCACCATGTTTTAGTAGCTGGCTTGAGTATTCCCTACCTAGAGCTATCTGCTATTTATGCAGTATGTTTCCTATTTTTTACCGTCAACGGAGCAGGCTTGTTTTCTAGCGATGCTTTGATCACCAATTTGCTAGATAAATCTGCTCTGTCTGCTCAAGCAAAGAAAATCATGCTGTTGGAAAGAAGTTACAGCTCCAGCGAAGCCAGCGAAGCTATGACAAAATAGACAGAATCGGCAGAAGAACTGTTAGAAGATTTTTTTATTATGCGATCGCTAGATATCGATATCTAGCGATCGCCTTTTGCGCGGTGTATGGCTTTTCCTTATTTCAAGCAGAAAACTCATTTCTCTACTTTTTTGTTTCCTTATCTTTGTTAAAATATCAGTCGGTATCTATAAATTTAGCTGAGAGGCATCGCTATAAATGCAAAGAAAAGGTTCTTTTAACTCTTCTCATATAATGTATCGTTCTGAAGAGCTTGTAAGCGCAGCTTCCAATCGCTATAGAATTACTGTCCAGGTGGCAAATCGTGCGAAACGTCGTCGTTATGAGGAATTAGAAAGCTTTGATGACCCCACCATGAAACCTGTCATTCGCGCCATCATTGAAATGTCGGATGAATTGACTCAACCTGAAATCATTGGCGATTAAAATCCAGCGTTTTAATCGATAGTTGAGCAATAAATTCCTGAGCCTAAGTCTCAGGAACAGAATAATGATTTTAATCTTTACTTAGTAACTTCAAAAATTGAAACGTCTGCTAAAAAGTGGGGATGGATGGCGTATTGGCTGGCATCCTCATAATAGTAAATATCAAGGGTTAGTGGGAGCAGATGATTGGGCGATTCGAGCTTACTCAAGCCGAATTTAAGGATTTTGGTCGTCTATTAAGTAAGCTTGTGTCTACCATGAATCAAATGGAAGCAGAATTGATGGATTGAGAAAAGATTAGTTGCGAAGCAGAAACTGACTTTTTATGGCTAGAAACAGCAGGTTATCCCGATAGCTATTCCCTGAGACTTATCCTGAGTTGCGATCGCCGTTGTGAAGGTAACTGGAGAGAGAGGATTGCACCTAAGTTACTTGATGCCTTTGAGTCTTTAGATTTAAATTAGAGTTAAAGATTCAACTAACTTGTTGTTAGT
Organism: uncultured cyanobacterium; assembly: GCA_963724445.1. Classification (GTDB taxonomy): domain Bacteria; phylum Cyanobacteriota; class Cyanobacteriia; order Cyanobacteriales; family Xenococcaceae; genus Waterburya. Next base: position 19,035 of record CAVRWR010000011.1, read on the forward strand.
AAACCAGATCACACCTAGCTCAAATATCCACATGCTATCAAAGAAGTGTAGTTTAAACAATTTTTAAAACTCAACTTGATCGCAAGTGAGCTTAGGTTAAATCTAATGATTAATTCTGAATTATATCCTCAGAAAACTGAACTTTCTGCTAATAATATTTTAATCGTAGATGATACTCCTGATAATCTACGGCTATTATCAAAAGCTTTGACCAAGGAAGGTTATCAAGTTCGCTGTGCCATTAATGGTTCAATGGCTCTACTTACAATTAAAACTAAGATTCCCGATCTAATTCTGCTCGATATCAATATGCCAGATATCGATGGATTCGAGGTTTGCCAACAGCTTAAAAAGTCCGAGATAACTAAGGATATTCCAATTATTTTTGTCAGTGCTTCTGGTCACATTAATGACAAAACCAGAGCATTTGAAGCAGGAGGAATTGATTATATTAGTAAGCCTTTTCAAATTCCCGAATTGCTCTCTAGAGTCAATAATCAGTTAAATCTTCAAGACCTAAGAAAACAGTTAATTCAAAAAAATCAACTACTGCAAATAGAAATCTATAGCCGAATTGCCGCAGAAACAGAGATTAAGCAACTAAACTATAATTTAGAAAAAAGAGTAATTGAAAGAACTACCCAGCTACAGACAGAAATTGATCGACGGCAGAAAATTCAGCAACAGCTAGAATATATGGTCTGGAGTAATTCTTTAACTGGGCTACCCAATCGTTTGTGGTTGATTAACAAATTAAAAAAACTATTATTAACAGTTAAGCAAGAAGCCGAAAATATAGGCAACAAGCTCGAAAAAAAATTTACTACGATAATTTTAGACTGTAATCGCTTTAAGATAATCAATGATTCTTTGGGTCGTCAAGCAGGAGACAGACTTTTAAAGCTAGTGAGCGATCGATTAACATCAGAAAAGTTGGGTAAAAACGTTTTTATTGCCCATTTTGGCGAAGATAAGTTCGCGGTTCTGCTTAATGATATTAGTGAGGAAGAGGCAGCAGTCAAAATCGCTCATAAAATTCAGCAATGTTTAGTCTCAGCATTTTTTATCGAGCAGAGAGAAGTATATATTACTTTTAATATGGGAATTGTAATTTGTGATGCTAACTATACGAAACCAGGAGAAATTTTTCGAGATGCCGATTTAGCAATTCAGAAAGCTAAGAATTCTAGTAGCTATTATTATCAGGTTTTTAATGCCTCAATTCAAAATAATACTTTAGAAATTTTAGAGTTAGAAACAGATTTACGTATTGCTCTTAAACGTCAAGAGTTTTATCTTCATTATCAACCTATTATTGCTCTAGATAAAAAAACAGCAGTTGGTTTTGAGACTTTAGTACGCTGGAATCATCCTCAAAAAGGATTTATTCCACCAGGAAAATTTATTCCCATTGCCGAACAAAGTAATTTGATCTTACCTTTGGGCATGTGGATCTTACGGGAGGCTTGCCAACAAATTCGCATTTGGCAAGATCGGCTACATGATAATTACTCCGACTTTACAGTAAGCGTTAATATATCTGGTAAACAGTTTGAACAAGAAGACTTTGTCCAGCAATTAGATCGAATTATTATTGATACGGGTATTGATATTAAACATTTGAAGCTGGAAATTACGGAAACTCTGTTAATGAATAATACTGAGATTGCCGATCGCGTATTTAGCCAGCTAAGAAAACGGCGCATACAGCTAGCCATTGATGATTTTGGCACTGGTTATTCATCCCTTAGCTATCTTGAGCGTTTTCCTGTTGATACCCTTAAAATAGACCGTTCTTTTGTCAGTCGTTTGTCGGAAAAAACCCAAGCTTCGACAATTGTCAAAGCAACATTAGACTTAGCTCATAATCTTGGGTTCAATGTTGTGGCTGAAGGAGTGGAAACTCAAAAACAAGCCGATCGGCTAACTGAGTGGGGCTGTGAGTTTGCTCAGGGTTATCTTTACGCCAAACCCCTCAATCAAGAATCTGCCTGGCAATTTCTAGTCGAGAACTTGAATCAGGTAGAGAATCAAACAAACTTGGTTGAAGCAAAACTTGCCAGTTGAAGATTACAAATCCAGATCACAGAATTCTGGCTTCAAATCTCTTTCCATCAGAGCTTGAACGGCTTCTTGAGGAGTTATCTTTCCCCGTAGTAGTCGATGTACTTGTCGCGCGATGGGCATTGCGATCGCCTCTAGATCGGCAATTTTCACCAGTACATTGGTGGTATTGATTCCTTCGGCTGTCCCTTCCAAGTTTGATAAAATTTTCTTAAGAGTTTGACCCTGAGCTAGCCCATAACCTACCTGATAGTTGCGGGATAAAGGACCATTACAGGTAGCAATTAAGTCTCCCAAACCAGATAAACCAAAAAAAGTTTCACCTGATGCACCAAAATGATTGCCAATCCGAATCATTTCGGGCAAAGCACGGGTAAGCAACGCAGCTTTGGCATTGGTACCCAACTTCATCCCGTCGCAGACTCCAGACGCGATCGCCATCACATTTTTTATGGTGCCGCCTAATTCCGTACCGATGGGATCTTCGTTGATATAGGTGCGAAAAGTATCGCCAGCAAATATCCCCTGTACCGTCTTTGCCGCGTTAAGATCTCTACTAGCCAGTACAGTTGCAGCAGGTAACCCCTGGGCTATTTCCTGAGAAAGATTGGGTCCTGAGAGAACTACCACAGGATTACCAGGAAAAACAGCTTGCCAAATCTGAGAAGGGGTACGAGTAGTTTGGGGGTCTAATCCTTTGGTTGCGGTAACGATAATTTTTTCTGAGGGTAAGTTAAGCGATCGCAGTTGCTCCGCAGTTGGTACAACTCCTGGCATCGAAACTGCCGAAACTATAATCATGGCATTCTCAACGACAGATCCTAGAGGAATGTCACCACGGTGTGACCAAAGACAAACATCATAACCATTATTTTTGACGATCTTACCTAAAGCCGATCCCCAAACTCCCGAACCCAAAATAGCAACAGCCTTAGATAAAATATTCACAAAGTTATGATGCCTACCAAAACTAGAGATCGATAATTAATTTGTTTCCCGCTAATGGCTAATAGCTTTGTCAATCAATATTTAGCCATATTTCAACTTACAAACCAAAATTGAAAATGCCAGTAGAAAGGTAGCAAAGTTGGCGACAAATACAGGAAGATTATTGGTATAGAAGCCATAGATTACCCATAGAACCACTCCGACACAGAAACTGAGAAACATTGCCAGAGAAATATCTTTGGTGGACTTAGTTTGCCAAGTCTTGATCGCTTGTGGCAAGAAGGAGATCGTCGTCAAGATTCCCGCCACAAGACCCACGTAGGTCATTAATTCCATGCTTGTTCCCATACAAGATAATAAGTAAATTTATGAGATTTTATGAGATTTCAAAGGTAGCTAGACTATTCTATCGAGATTATTACTTAAGAGCGAATCACCCGCCAACTTCTTTACAACCGCCATCCCTAGGTTCGGAAAACTACACTACCTAACATCCCTCATCAGCTTGCACTATGTATAAAGATGGAAGTGAAAAACTGAGGGGAGTTTAGCAAACCAATAAGGGTCACCAATCATCTACAGCGTTGCAGATTGAATGATATGTCGCAGCGTTGCTAGCAAAAAAAATTTAGTTTTTGTAGTTAAATTCGGAGTATTTATTTTAAAGTATGGCAAAAGTTGTTGGTATTGACTTAGGAACCACTAACTCTTGTGTAGCAGTGATGGAAGGGGGAAAACCCACGGTTATCGCTAACGCGGAAGGTTTTAGAACTACTCCCTCAGTTGTTGCTTATGCTAAAAATGGCGATCTTTTAGTTGGTCAAATCGCCAAGCGCCAGGCTGTAATGAACACTGGCAACACTTTCTATTCGGTTAAACGCTTTATCGGACGTAAGTACAATGAGGTAACTAATGAAACCAAGGAAGTAGCTTATGAAGTTGACAAAGACGGTAACGGAAATGTCAAGTTAAACTGTCCCGCACAAGATAAAAAATTTGCCCCAGAAGAAATTTCGGCTCAAGTCTTACGCAAATTAATTGAAGATGCCAGTAAATATCTGGGAGAAAAAGTAACTCAGGCGGTTATTACCGTTCCTGCATACTTTAATGACTCCCAGCGTCAGGCAACTAAAGATGCTGGTAAGATTGCTGGGGTTGAAGTGTTGCGGATTATCAACGAACCTACCGCAGCCTCTCTTGCTTATGGCTTAGATAAGAAGAGCAATGAAACTATTTTGGTCTTTGACCTTGGTGGTGGTACATTTGACGTTTCTATCCTAGAAGTGGGAGATGGTGTATTTGAAGTGCTGGCTACTGCTGGTGACACTCACCTTGGTGGTGACGACTTTGACAAAAAGATTGTTGACTATCTAGCAGGCGAGTTCCAGAAAAACGAAGGCATTGAACTCCGTAAAGATAATCAGGCTTTACAGCGTTTGACTGAAGCAGCGGAGAAAGCCAAAATCGAGCTTTCTAGCGCAACTCAGACAGATATTAACCTACCTTTCATCACCGCAACTCAAGATGGACCAAAACACCTTGATGTTTCTTTGACCAGAGCTAAGTTTGAAGAACTCTGTTCTGACCTAATCGATCGCTGTCGTATTCCTGTTGAGCAGGCACTCAAGGATTCCAAACTAGCGAAAGAAGCGATTGATGAAGTAGTGATGGTGGGTGGTTCAACTCGTATTCCTGCGATCGTTGACATTACTAAGAAGGTTCTCGGCAAAGATCCCAACCAAACAGTTAACCCTGATGAAGTTGTGGCAGTTGGCGCAGCAATTCAAGCTGGTGTTTTAGCAGGCGAAGTAAAAGATATCCTGCTGTTAGACGTTACGCCTCTATCTCTGGGTGTAGAAACCTTGGGTGGAGTAATGACTAAGATTATTCCTCGCAACACCACTATTCCGACGAAAAAGTCGGAGACTTTCTCTACCGCCGTTGATGGTCAAACGAATGTGGAAATCCACGTTTTACAAGGCGAAAGAGAATTTGGCAAGGACAATAAAAGTTTGGGAACTTTCCGCTTAGATGGGATTCCTGCTGCACCTCGTGGCGTACCTCAAATCGAAGTTACCTTTGATATTGATGCCAACGGTATCTTGAACGTAACTGCGAAAGACAAAGGTACTGGTAAAGAACAGTCTATTAGTATTACTGGGGCATCTACTCTTCCCGATGATGAAGTAGACCGCATGGTACAGGAAGCTGAATCTAACGCTACTGCGGATAAAGAACGTCGTGAAGCAATAGATCGCAAAAACCAAGCTGATTCACTAGTTTACCAGGCAGAAAAACAGCTTAGTGAACTGGGTGATAAAGTACCCGCAGCCGATAAGGAGAAAGCTGAAGGTCAAATCAAAGATCTCAAAGAAGCTGTGGCCTCAGAAGATGATGAGAAAATCAAAACTCTGCTACCTGAACTGCAACAAACTCTTTACAGCATTGGTACCAGCGTTTACCAACAGGGTGAAGGGGCAGCCGATGCAGCAGCAGGTGCAGGCGCACCTGGGGCAGAACCTCCTACTGATGATGCTGATGGAGCAAGTAGTGATGGTGGCGATGATGTCATCGACGCTGAGTTTTCGGAAACTAAGTAGGTTGGTCAATCAATGCTAACGGTATAATTTAACTTGAATAATGAGGCATATCCCTGGCGGTGTGTCTCTCTTTTTTTGACGGCGAATAACCATTTGTCCCTACATCTAACTTTTGATTCCTTATTCTTCATCCTTTATCCCTCTAAAATGCCCCAGCCAGAAGCACTAAAAAAAATACTCCAGGCGATCGCATCTGGCGATATTAGCCCTGAAACTGCCCTGAAAAAACTCAAGTATCTACCTTTTGAAAGTCTCGATCAGTTTGCCAAGATCGACCACCATCGACAACTTAGAACAGGCTTTCCTGAAGTCATTTGGGGTGCAGATAAAACCCCCGAACAGCTAATCAAGATTATTCGCGCCATGGAGTCAGAGGCGACGGTAGTTATGGCAACTCGGATTGAAGAGTCAGTCTATCAACAGCTAAAAGCAGCAATTCCCGATTTAGTCTATTATCCTACTGCCCGTATTTGCTCTATATCTAAGCCTCAAGTACCCGTTCAAATAGGTACAATCTCTATCCTCACGGCTGGTACTGCGGATATTCCTGTAGCGGAAGAAGCGGCAATTACTGCCGAACTATGCGGCTTTGCAGTGGTTCGTCTTTGGGATGTTGGTGTAGCAGGGATTCATCGTCTATTAAGCAATAGTCAAGTTGTATACGATGCGGATGTTTTAATCGTTGTGGCAGGTATGGAAGGAGCTTTACCCAGCGTTGTCGCTGGCATGGCAGACTGCCCTGTGATTGCCGTGCCAACTAGCGTAGGCTATGGGGCAAGCTTTAGCGGTGTTGCCCCGTTGCTAACTATGTTGAACTCCTGCGCTGCGGGAATTGGTGTGGTCAATATCGACAATGGTTTCGGCGCAGCCATTTTAGCTGGGCAAATTTTACGTACAGCCAGTAAGCTCAATCAAACTATTACCAAGGAAAAGTAGCAAACAAATTATTCTTGTTTAAAAGTAACTGGCTGATAACTATCTGTTGGCTTGATGGTCGAAATTTTTTCCACATCCTGATTAATGCAGCCCTCTCGTTGTCCTGCTACATATTGACAGACCCTAGCCCAAAGCTTAGTGCGATCGCCTGGTTTACCAGAGCTAAATATTACCTCACGGTCGTTTTTGATCTGAACTTGACAAACTGGACAAATCTCAATGTTTTCTGAGGACATACAACCTTTCCAACTAACGCCTGTTCTATATCATACGTATTTTTGTGACGAATGCTACCTATTTTGTTCCTTTCTTATATCAAAAATAAAGTCGATCTGTTTTATTTTTTATTAAACCCAAGAGCAGAGCTACAATGCATATAGAGCAGCCTTAGTCCTATTAGATCGATGACATACACCACCGATGAACTAATAAAAATATTAGACTGTGAGCTAAAAGAGAATTGGAAGGGTCAGCGTGTGGTCTTGTCCTCGAAACAACGAATCAATGATCCTGTAGTTGCTAAAGCCCTAAACATGGATCAGGTAAACAAGGTTTTTGCCTATCGCGATTTTCGGCATCAGATTCATCAATATCAACAGCAGCACAAGGTATCGGGAATTGTTTGGCGTACCTGTACTTTTCAGAGCGAAAGTATTATTTATCCTGAGATTCATAATCAGCTGATTCCTGTTAAGGGAGATAAGGAGATACTTATTTCCGCCCGCACCAAAATTTTAGATTTCTGGCACCGTATTACCTCTCAGATGAATTTCTGGTTAGTTAATCATCGAATTAATCGTCAAGGCAATCATCACCAATTAATATCTGCCGATTATTTAAGTAAACTCATTAGTCAAACAGAATGGGCAGAGATTGACGCAGCAAGGACGGAAATATATCTGGGTTTGTGTTGGGGGGATCCCCAAGAATCCCAATATCAGTGGGCAAAACCAAAATCTGGTTGCGATCGCATTATCGCTACGGTATCGGAACCGAGCGCAATCAAGATATAGTAGTCTAGGCTAATATGCCTTGATGATTTGAATCCATAACTTAAATTTGAACTGAAATTATGTCTCAACAACATGCGGTGGGGGTAATTCAAACCCTTGGTTTTCCCGCTGTTTTGGCTGCTGCCGATGCGATGTTAAAAGCTGGTCGTGTCACCTTGGTCTATTTTGACAAAGGTGAGAGTGGTACTTTTGTAATTGCTATTCGCGGTCCAGTTGCTGAAGTCAGACCTTCAATGATCGCAGGAATACAGGCGGCAGAAAACACCTTTGGTGGGGAAGTAACAACCCACTATACCGTGCCTAATCCACCAGATAATGTCGTAGCTGTTTTACCCATCGAATATACCGAAGCAGTAGAGCAATATCGCTTTTAGCTCATGCTCGATAAGTACATAGATCTATGTCAATAACTGACTCTTGACCGCAAGCGGTACAAGAGCAGCATGGAGTTAATCAGAACTTCTGAGAATTGCACTACTACATGAGCTATTGCTTTTTACGGACTGCCAGATTCTTCTCTCGTCTGGTCTATCTCCAAACCCTCTGATTCAGGGTGCTTTAAGACAGGACATGATAGCAATAGTGTAGGAAGAGACACGCATACTAATTTACTAGGGGTTATACCCATGACAAAAAAGATTAGAGTACCAGTTTTATCGCCATCTGGCGAACCGCTCATGCCCACAACCAGTGTGAGAGCAAGAAAGTGGATAGCGAGTGGTAAAGCCAAACCAGTATGGAACGATCTTGAGGTTTTCTGCGTTCAGCTATTACAAGAACCATCGGGAACTGAAACTCAGAAGATTGTAGTTGCTATCGACCCAGGTAAACTTTGGTCTGGTTGTGCTGCCCTGAGCGCAAAAGCAGTTTTATTTACTGCCAATTTAATCTTGCCGTTTAAACGGGTGGTAGCTAGAAAGCAAGCACAGAAGATTCTTCGTAGAGCTAGAAGAGGTAGAAGAATTAATCGCAATTTACCGTTTGAGCTTCGCGCTCATCGGCAGAAAAGGTTTGACAATCGCAGAGGAAACAAACTTCCTCCTTCAGTTCGAGCCTCAAAGCAGCTAGAACTTAGAATCATTAAAGAGCTAGCTCGAATTTTCCCGATTACTGAAATAGTTTATGAGTATGTCAAAGCTGATGTTGACCTGACTTCAGGCAGGAAAAAAGCTCGTTCTGGCAAAGGTTTCTCGCCAGTCATGGTGGGTCAGAAGTATATGCTGCAATGGCTAAGAGAAATTGCACCTACTCATAAACTAGAAGGCTGGCAGACTTCAATCATTCGTAAGCAATTAGGATTGCCCAAGAATAAAGACAAAAGTTCTCAAGATCCAACGGCTCACGCCAACTGCGCCATTGCTGCGGCAGCGAGCCGTTACATGAAGTACAAGCCTTTCTATAATGGCAAGAATAGAGGACATCACTGGGTAGGTTCGGTAGAGTTAACCAATTCCCCGTTTAAAGTAATAGCCCGTCCTCAGTTATATCGAAGACAACTTCACTTTGAGAACCCAGGTAAAGGTGGTATCCGCAAACGCAAGGGTGGAACGGTTACTCCTTTTGGTTTTCGTTCTGGTGATTACGTCGAAGCTATCAAAGGCAAAAATACTGTTAGAGGCTACATTGGTGGGTACTCAGAAAAGAATAAAGTCGTATCTGTGTACGAAGGTTCTATGTGGCGCAGGATAGGGCAATTTTCAGTTTCTAAAACTAAAATGCTTAAGAGGTCAACTGGTCTATGTGTAGTCTAAACCCTGTCGGCGTTTCCTCCCACGCTTCACTTATCAGTAGAAGCGGAGAATCCACGCCGTTGAATGTTGAATTAGTGAGATTAATAATCTGTTTAAATCCTAAGCTTGTGATTCTTCAGCTTTTCCGCTTAAGTCTCAATCTCTTAGAATATAGATACTAGCTACCTAATAACATTCCCTGCAATATACAGTCAGAGATATAATACTTACAATAATTGCCATCTAACTATTCCATGCCCGCAGAACTTCAAACTGAAATCGAACAGGCTGTATCCAGTCGTCGTAATTTTGCTATTATTTCCCACCCTGACGCGGGAAAAACTACCCTGACAGAAAAACTTCTGCTATACGGAGGCGCAATTCATGAGGCGGGGGCGGTAAAAGCCCGACGAGAACAGCGAAAGGTAACCTCAGACTGGATGGAAATGGAACAGCAGCGGGGTATTTCCATTACCTCAACAGTGTTGCAGTTTATCTATGATGATTTTCAGATTAATCTGCTCGATACACCAGGACACCAAGACTTTAGTGAAGATACCTATCGTACCTTAGCTGCTGCGGATAATTCGGTAATGTTGATCGATGCGGCTAAAGGTTTAGAACCCCAAACTCGTAAGCTGTTTGAAGTTTGTCAATTGCGATCGCTGCCGATTTTTACCTTTATCAATAAGCTCGATCGCCCTGGAAGAGATGCCTTTGAATTGATCGACGAGATTGAGCAAGAGCTGGGCTTACAGACTTATGCCGTTAATTGGCCCATCGGTATGGGCGATCGCTTTAAGGGAGTATTTGACCGCCGAGAAAGAAAGATCCACTTATTTGAACGTCGTTCTCACGGTAGTAAGGCAGCCCAAGATACGGTAATTGAACTGGGAGATCCCCGCATTGAGGAATATCTCGACCAAGAACTCTATTACCAGCTAAAAGAAGAATTGGAAATCCTCGATGAGATTGGCGCAGATTTTGACCTAGAACAGGTTCATGCGGGGAAAATGACCCCAATTTTCTTTGGTAGTGCCATGACCAACTTTGGCGTGCAGCTATTTCTTAAAGCCTTTTTGGAGTATGCTCAAGAACCCGAAGCTCATAACTCTTCAATTGGGATAATTGAGCCAACTTATGAGGAATTTACTGGGTTTGTTTTCAAACTTCAGGCAAATATGGACCCGAAGCATCGCGATCGCGTGGCGTTTGTGCGCGTCTGTACAGGGAAGTTTGAAAAAGACATGACGGTACAGCATGCCCGTACAGGTAAAACAGTTCGTCTGTCTCGCCCTCAAAAGCTATTTGCTCAGGGTAGGGAATCTTTAGATGAAGCATTTCCTGGAGATATTATTGGTTTAAATAATCCTGGGGTATTTGCGATCGGCGATACGATCTATAACGGTAAGAAAATCGAATATGAAGGTATTCCCTGTTTTTCTCCCGAAATTTTTGCCTATTTGAAAAATCCCAACCCTTCAAAATTCAAACAGTTTCAAAAAGGCATTAAAGAACTACAGGAAGAGGGTGCAGTGCAGATTATGTACTCTACCGATGAATTTAAACGCGATCCAATCTTGGCTGCGGTGGGACAATTGCAAATCGAAGTAGTCCAGTTTCGGATGCAAAACGAATACAATGTCGAAACCACGACTGAACCTCTGCCTTATAGCGTGGCTCGTTGGGTACATGGGGGTTGGGCTGCTCTAGAAAAAGCTGGACGTATTTTTAATGCCATCTCAGTAAAAGATAATTGGGGTAGACCAGTACTGCTATTTAAAAATGAGTGGAATCTACGCCAAATCGAGCAGGATCAGCCAGAACTTGAGCTTAAGTCGATTGCGCCTGTGGGGACGGGAATACAGCCAGACTGATTTTGAGGGATTATAAGTTCGTGCAAGAAGTCTATTATTCATTGTCAAGTTGACTGATTTGTTTTGGTTGATTTAATCTATTAAAGATTTAACAACAATCTTCTTTTGGCAGGTATTACTTGGTATGTTTGACTGTATTATTGTAGGCGCAGGTCCTGCTGGTGGTAGCGCTGCCTATCATTTGGCGAAGCAGGGGCATTCGGTTTTGGTTTTGGAACAGGCAAATTTTCCCCGTGATAAATCCTGCGGTGGCGGAGTTTCTCCTGCGATCGCTCAATGGTTTGACTTTGATTTTTCTCCCGTAGTAGAAAATCACGTTTCCCAGGTGAAGTACACCTTTAAAATGGGCGATCCTGCGGAGGTTGAGCTTAAAGGCGTGACTCCCATGTGGATGGTGCAGCGCGCTCAGTTTGATAACTTCTTGATGGAGCAAGCCGTAGTCAAGGGTGCGGAATTTAAAAGTGGTGTCAAGGTTACGGGAGCAACTTTACAGGATGATACCTGGCAAATTCAAACCAGTGAGGGAACATTTGCAGGAAAGTATTTGATTGCCGCAGATGGAGCAAATAGTACTGTTGCCAAACTTTTGGGCATGGATAACACGGCAACAATTGCCGCCGCCAGTTTACAAGTACCAGGGGAAGTGAGCGATCGCCGTAAAATGACGGCGTTTTTTGACTTTGGCTCGTTGAAAAATGGCTTTATGTGGTGTTTTCCCAAAGCAGATGGTTATTCTTTTAGTGCGGCATACGTGCGCGATCCCAAAGGTAAACCTGGTGAACTAAAAAAACAGTTGACTAAGTATGCAGAATTATTTGGTTTGGATGCCAGCAAAGGAGAGTATCTAGAGCATCCATTAAATCTCTGGGACAAAGATCGGGTCTTGCATAGCGATCGCGCTTTACTTGCAGGAGAAGCCGCAGGAATGGTCGATCCTCTAATTGGGGAAGGTATTCGCCCAGCTATGTTTACTGGGGTCAGAGCAGCAGGAGCGGTAATAGGTGCGCTCCAGGGAGAAGCTGATGCCCTCACTGGCTATACCGAGTCGGTAAACGCAGAATGGGGGGCAAATCTAGCCAAAGCTGATTTTCTAGCGGGTCTGTTCTTTAAAGCGCCTAAAATTGCCTATAAAATGGGAGTAAAACGACCTGCTGCGGGTCAGTTGATGGGTAAAATTCTTTGTGGAGAGCTAAGTTACTCTCAAGTTGCCGAAAAAGCCACCCAGAAATTGAAGTTTATCCCTGGAATTGGCTAAACAGCTAAACAAAGTATATTTTTAATTTTGTTTAAACAAGATTATTTAAACAAACACTCGATGCTGGAGCGATGGCATCTGTTGGCGCACCTGGTGCAAACGTTGCGGATTAATTTCAGCTACCGCTACACCTGGTGCGTTGCCTGCATCGGCTAGAATCACGCCCCAAGGATCGACAATCATGGCATGACCGTGGGTATAACGTCGCTCGTAATGGTTTCCTGTTTGAGCTGGAGCAATTACATAGCAGGTATTTTCGATCGCTCTTGCCTGCAATAAAACTTGCCAGTGATCTTTACCCGTATAGGCAGTAAAAGCAGCAGGAATAAACAAAATATCTGCCCCTTGACGGGAAAGATAGCGATAAAATTCGGGAAAGCGAACATCATAGCAAATAGATAGACCAAGGTTACCAAGCTGCTCTGATTCATAAATCGCGGGAATCTCTTTTCCTGCCATGACGGTGCTAGATTCTTGATAGGTATTACCGTCGGGAACATCAACATCAAATAAATGTACCTTTTGGTAATATGCCACCTGCTGACCATCAGGAGTAACTAAAGAAGCGGTATTATAAGCTTTCTCAGGATTATCTACCACTGGTACAGGAAAGCCACCCCCCAAAATTGTAATTTGGAATCGCTGCGCCATTTTCTTGAGAAACTGCTCGGTTTTAACCGCAATTTCTTTTGCCTGGGTCACTTTATCTATTTCCTTGCCCAAAAAAGCAAAGTTTTCAGGCAGACTAACTAATTCTGCTCCCTGACGGACAGCTAATTCAATTAATTCCTCTGCTTCGACCAAATTTCTGTTGAGGTCGGGTTTGCTGGTCATTTGCACAGCGGCGGCGAGATATGACTTCATGGAGAGACTTAGTTTTTTAGTTTAGCTTCTCTAGGATATAGCTAAGGGATATGTTTAAGGAACTGTATTTTAGATAGAAAAACCGACTGGCAATAATTCTTTAATAGTTAAAGTTTGCCATCCTTGGCTTCCCCAAAAAATAACTTGAGCATCCTGCCCAAATTCCCAGATTACCTGCCGACAAGCTCCACAGGGGGAACAAGGTACATTTTGGCTATTTACTACAGCGATCGCTCTTACAGTTATTTTATCCTTTTGGCTGCTAATTACCGCATTGGCGATCGCATTTCTTTCGGCGCACATGCTCAAACCGTAAGAAGCATTTTCTACGTTACATCCTGGGAATACTTCCCCTGTAGCAGTTAGAACGGCTGCTCCTACCTTAAACTTGGAATAGGGAGCATAGGCACTGACCATAGCTTGGGTCGCCACTTCAATTAGCCTTTCTTGTTCTTGTGCTGATAATTCATTGAACATACCGAGCAGAAATCTTGTACTTATTACCTATTACCTATTACTTATTACCTGCCATCGAAGCAACATTTTGTTTAACTTCGGGTCTACCTTGAACGACAGAATTTGCCAATGAATGGAGCATGGTTTCGGTGGTTTCCCAGTCAACACAGGCATCGGTAATGCTTTGACCATACACGGCAGGTTTTCCATCTTGGGGAATAGATTGATTTCCTGCAACTAAATGACTTTCGATCATCACGCCCACAATAGACGATGAACCAACTTCAATTTGCTGATTGATATTATCCAGCACAGCTACCTGTTGCTGATAATCTTTACGGCTGTTACCGTGACTGCAATCAATCATTAGGCGAGAGTTCATTGCTTTCTGCTTTAGGGCGTTGACCGCTGCTTCAATATCATTAGCTTCATAGTTTGGCTTGGCTGCACCACCCCGCAATACCAGGTGTCCGTCAGGATTACCTGTAGTTTTCACAATACTTGCAAGTCCATCCTGGTTAATGCCTAAAAAATGATGGGGTATCTTCGCGGTAAGCATGGCGTTAATTGCCGCCTTAAAGCTGCCGTCAGTACCATTTTTATAGCCCACAGGCATCGATAAACCAGAAGCCATTTGGCGATGTATTTGACTTTCGGTAGTTCTAGCACCAATCGCCGTCCAGCAGATCAGGTCGGCAATATACTGGGGAGTAATGGGGTCAAGTAATTCCGTAGCGGCAGGTAAGCCAGTTTCAGCTAAGTCTAATAGGAGCTTTCTAGCTGTTTTCAACCCTATATTGATATCGTAGCTGTTATCTAAATGAGGATCGTTGATCAAACCTTTCCAACCTACGGTAGTGCGAGGCTTTTCAAAATAGACTCGCATCACAATTTCTAGCCGATCCTGCAACTGCGAGCGCAATTTTGCCAATTTTGCCCCATATTCTTCGGCTGCGGCAACATCGTGGATCGAACAGGGACCGACTACCACCAATACTCTGCGATCCTTACCCTCTAAAATATTACGAATGCGATCGCGTGTTTGCGTCACTAACTGTGCCACTTTGGGGGCAATGGGTAATTCACTTTTAATAAATGCAGGGCTTAACAATGGTCTGGTTTCAATTACGTGCAGGTCGCTGGTAATGTGCATATTTTCAATAGTACGCTTTGGATAAATTGACTTCGTTCATATTTTTTTTAAAAGCTCTAAGCTCTAAGCTTTTAAGTAAACTGCCAAGCAATCAATTTGCTTTACTCAACTCTATGATTGTATCTCGTTAGACGATCGCAAAGTATGACTTAGATTGTCAAGGCGATCGCTATACAATAAAGTTAAGTTAATTTGCAGCATTTTTGCTGTTGACCTAAATGACTACCGCTACTAAAGATAGTTCATACTCTTTTGAAGAATATATTAAATATGAGGACGATCCAGACAATCGTTATGAATTAGTAGATGGCAAACTAGAATTAATGAACCCGCCAACTTTTCGCCATATTCTGATTAGCGACTTTATTCGTGATGCTTTTAAAGCAGAAATAAATCGTCTCAAACTTCCGTGGCTGGCAATTAGAGAAGGAGGAATTAGGACGGGGTGGCGTAAATCCCGTATTGCTGATGTATATGTGGTAGAAAGAGAACAAGTAATTAATTCGTTAGATGAATCAGGAATCTTGACCAATTCTCCATTATTAGTCATAGAAGTAATTAGTCCTGAGTCCATCAAAAGAGATTACCGCTACAAAAGATCCGAATATGCAGCGATAGAGATCGATGAATACTGGATTGTCGATCCAATAGAACAGCAGGTCACAATTTTAGTATTAGATGAGGGTTTGTATGAAGAAACAATTTTTACTGTCGATCGAGAATTGGTTTCACCTACTTTTCCCGAAATTAAGTTAACTCCCAAACAGATCTTTACCGCTGAAGTTTAAGCGATCGCTCTTGCCGAAGCAGTTTGGATTGTTGATCGCGGTAGAACCGAAACGCCCCTACTTCAAAATAAACACAGGGCGTAGAAGTATTTAACGATAAACATCTCTTCTGTGCCTGATTCTGGTAATAACAATCTTTTGTTCAGAGTCGTCAATATTATAGATTATTCTGTATTCGCCAGCTCTACAACGATACAAATTATCGTTTCCTTTGAGCTTGACTACTCCTGTATAGCGAGGATCTTTGATAAGTTTTGAGATTGCTTTAGCTATACGACGCTGTAATTCTGAAGGTA
The DNA here is from genome assembly GCA_963724445.1 of uncultured cyanobacterium. Classification (GTDB taxonomy): domain Bacteria; phylum Cyanobacteriota; class Cyanobacteriia; order Cyanobacteriales; family Xenococcaceae; genus Waterburya. The sequence goes on from CAVRWR010000011.1 coordinate 35,015, forward strand.
AATTCTTAAGTTCTTTAGCTGCTGAAGATTTAAGACTTATACTGTAGTCTGGCATTATATTTATTCATCTAGCCCGATCTCTGCTTTGAAATCGTCCCAACTAATTTCTGCTTCATCTTGACGAGAACGAGAAACCATCGTATCGTAAAAATCTTCCCACAAGTCTCCCCACTCATTTAAATCGATTAATACAGAAGTTTTTTCGCCTGCCTCATTGACTAAAAACTGAACACCTTCCATTTCTAATTCCTCAAACAAAATACCATAGCTCAATTGTACTTTCAATTATCAGCCTGTGTTCAATCGGATAATGGTTTTTGGGCAAGGCGATCGCATTTCCCAGGATGAAAATTTTGTTTTGGTTATGGGCATCGGGTTGTTAATCATCGATCATTGATGCGATCGCCCTACAGGGTTTTGTTTACCATTTTGACGGATTATCGGGATGTAATCGATCTACATCCCAGGACAGGGGATTATTGATGATGTATTGGCGTATTTTATTCATGGCATCGCGATCGCGGATAATATGTTCATAATAATTGCGTTGCCATAATGGTGTTCCAGGCGCATCACGCAGTATATTGATTTTTTTGGTGGTGATTGATTTAAAACCCGCCATTAATGATGATAATGATTTTGGTTTCATTTGTGAGGATGGCGAAATATCCCGTGGGGACGAACCATTCGACCACCTGCAGGGGCGAACGCCGTTCGCCCTTACGGGATTTTGGATAATCACAATTCCATGAAAATGATTCGGCATCACCACCCATTGATCCAATTCAATTTCCCGTCGAATTACAGATGATTTTTGCCATTCATCGGCGACAATTGCACCATATTGATTCAAACGCATTTGCCCATCAACAACATCACCGAATAAACATTGCCGTTGATATGCACATATGGTTACAAAATACGCCCCCGATTGGCTGTAATCATATCCTGGTAATCGGATCGATCGCCTGTGGTGTTTGTCGGGGTCATATTTCATTGGTTTTGTTTGCGGTTTGGTTAATTGATAATATTGGCGTTATGGCGATCGCTTTTTGTGGGTACGGTTTACCATGTGGATCGATTGTGGATGGTTTGCGTTAATTATTGATGACATCAACGTTGTCCCGTTTGTTGGTCGTGAATGCGGGTTTGCCATGTTGATTGATCGTAGGGGCGAACGGCCGTTCGCCCCTACAGGGTTTGTCGGTGTTTGGGCGGGGTCGATCGCAAATAATCGTGATGATGGGAAAATGATCGGTAATTGCGATCGCTTATCTAGCATATAAATGTAGACTATGCTTTATTTGGTCGCGTAATATTTATTCTTCCATCTTCGGTAATAGAAACATTTACGCCTAATTCTTTCAATTCATCTATGGCGTATTGTTGAGTTTTGGCATCGGGTGCCTGATTTAAGACATTTACCCAAGCAGCAATTTGAGCATCGGTACTATCTGGATTACTGGCTAAAAATTTAGCGGTAGTTAGAAATCGACTAGCCATTTCTTTGCCTATGTTATCATCTCTCATACTTGCCCATTCCGCAGCCATTTCATAAGAATTTTTGGCAGCCTTTAAATCTCCGAGAAACAGAATTTCATCAGTGGCTTTATATGTCCACAAAAAAAACGGATATCCAGGCAAATTAGGTGAGGAAGACTCTAATACTCGATCGAGTAACTCGACAGTTTTTTTTGGTTGTGCGGCAAACAAAGAATTTGCCGCCGAAAGAGATAAATAAGCGTTGGTAAAGCGAGGATCTCGAGTTACTAGAAGCTCAAAATAATCGGTGACTAAAGAATAGCCTGTAACTTCTCTAGCTTCGGTATCACCAAAGTATTGAATGAATTGTAAATAATTCAGATCTGCCAAAAGATTATCAAAACCAAAAGTTGGCATATTTTTTTGAAAATTGACTAGTGCTTTTTGCTGTTGCACTTGTTTTTTATAAGTCTCTATATTTTGGACAGAAAACCTTTGTGATAATTGTTGTGATTGTAATTTTACTAAACTAGTACTAATTAACAGTAATCCTAAGCAAGCCAATATTAACTTACTATTTTGTCTAATTATATTCAACATAAAGCTTCTCAGTACATCTATTAGTTAATATTTGCCAGTTATTTGAGTTCTGTTCCTCCATTAGTACAAGGATCTATGAATATAGTTGGAGCTTCTACAGTTTGTCCGACTCTACTAGATTCACATATTTTTGACGTGTAGCTACCTGCATTGAAATAAACCCCTAGTGCGTAGTCTCTGGTCCTATTCATAGTTGAATCTAATGAAACTGCTCTCTGTCTGAAAGTAGTTGCTGTAGCAACATCTGCATTGGGATAGTTATAGTATTCTGATGCAAAGATTGTATTCGATGCTAGTCTGTTTAAGCTATCGGCAAAAACTTGATTTTCAAAATGATATCCTTGTTGAGCGCGACTTAATGTTCCTAAATTGTTTTTTGCTTCCGATTCTCTGGCTTTGCCTACTTGACTCAAAAAACTAGGTAGAGCGATAGCAGAAAGCACACCAATAATTATGATTGTTACTAATAATTCAATTAAAGTAAATCCTTGACCTAGCTTATTGATATTTTTATTTTGATTGATTGAAAAGTTGATCCATTTGTTGTTCACAATTATCGCTAATAAATAATATTTATTTGATTAAAGTATGATTTATATTGGGGTTGGTAAATAAAGTAAAAAACAGGTATATAATATACCTGTTTTTTAGTGGAATTAATTTGACAAAGGTAGTCTAGTTCAATTCAGTACTAGTAGCATCACAAGTAAGTGCTGTTACAGCAGTGAGGTCAGCGTTAGCAGCACCGCCGACATCATTGGATTGACATACTGCAGTACTGTAAGCACCCGCAGAGAAACCAATACCACCACCATAGTTTCTAGTACCGTTGCTCGTAGCATTAGCGTCAATTGCTGTAACTGTAGCAGTATCATCTGCAGCACCAGCTGCGTTGGTAGCTGCGACGGTAAATGTGAAAAAGTCAGGGTTGATAACTACTCCTAGCGGGTTGGTAGCTACAGTAACGTCTGCAGCGTCAGAAAAATCTCGTCTTTCAAAGTGGAAGCCCTGCTGAGCGCGGTTAATCGTACCAACACCATTTTTAGCTTCTGTTTCTCTAGCTTTACCAACTTGGCCTAGTAAGTTAGGTAGAGCGATAGCAGCCAATACACCGATGATAATTACTACGACTAATAGTTCGATTAAAGTGAAACCTTTATTGCCTTTTTTGTTACGTAGATTTTGTAATAATTTAGCAGTAAATACTTTATTCATGATATCCTTCCTAATAAGTTTGTTTGATTTGTGTTGTTTTAGTGGTTTTGTTTTCCTATTTAGAAATTACCCATTTATTTTTCAATTCATATCATCATAAAAAACTTTTTTTAGGAATGTTTGCTAACAATTAAATGTATTAAAGCAGCGATCCAAATCACATTTTTTATGTATCTTTTAAGAAGATTAAATTAATAGTTTTAATTGCCTCCTTGCCCCCGACGCGAAGCTAATCCTTTAGGGCTAGCCCCTCAAGTTTGGAGGGAACGGTTGGATGGTGCTTGATGTTAATTGATGGATCGTGCGATCGCATTTATATATGTAGAGAATTTCGGAAGGGCGATCGCATTTATATATAGAGAATTGGAATGATGCGATCACCTTTTTAATGTAGATTGGAATGATGCGATCGCATTGGCGATGATTACAATTTTACGGTAATACCGATAATCCCCGTAGGGGCGTTTCGCGAAACGCCCCTACATAAATGTGTGGTGGTGCGATGTTGGTATTGCGATCGCATTTGTATGTAGAAGATTGGGGAACGGCAATCGCATTGGAAATTATTTCAATTTTCGGGTAATACCGATAATCCCCGTAGGGGCGAACGGTCGTTCGCCCTTACACACGCGAAACGCCCCTACATCAATGTGCGGTGGTGCGATGTTGATATATGTGGAGGATTTGGGAAATGCGATCGCTGTCAAATCATAATCCCAACCAGCTTCGTAGGGAACTTTCTAGTTTTTGAGCATCGGTTTTTGAAAGTTTACCAATGACTTTTATTACTAGCTTTTTTTCGACTGTATATAAACCTCTTTTTGCTGCGGTAGGAACATTTAATCCTTCTTTTAACCAATCGAGAAGAACAAACTCGCCTGACAATAACCGAGTAGTTTTACTAGTTAAAGGTACGATAATAACATCTTGAGAAGTAGATGCTGTACTAACGATAACAGCAGGTCTTACCTTAGAATTAGACAAATCAGAAAAAGGATAACGGACTAGAATAATATCATTCTTCAAGTAATTTGGCATAAACATCATCCTCTGTGTTGTCCCAAACTTTGTCTAATGATGCTTTGCTAGATTGATTCCAAAACTCAATTTCTTCATCTGGTAGTACTGTAATTAGAACTCTCGTACCTTCTGAAAGTTCAAGCTGTTCTGGTATTTCAATTTTTCCTTGATGGAAAGTAGCTAACACTGTTTTTAACATGGGAATTTTATGGTGTGTAGATATATTTTAATTTAGCTTGTTGCAATATAAATTTGAGAAATGCGATCGCATTTGTATGTAGAGATTTAGATAGGGCGATCGCATTTTCCATGTAGAATATTTTAGTATTGCGATCGCTATATGGAATAAAATCACTGATGTTAACTACCAATCAACGATTGTCAGATCGTCAACTTTATTTAATTGAGCATCGCGAGTAACCAATTTTGCAGATGTTTCTTTTGCCATTGCGATGACGATCGCATCTGGAAGTTTTAAGCGATATTGCTGGCGAATCAAAATTATTTTGTCGATTAATAATTTGTTTTCACTCGATAGATCTATGACTTCCACCCGTTGTAAAAACTGTTGAAAAAGCCTTATATCTGCTGGGCTTAAACCAGAAAAAGCCAAAAACTCTATTTGGCTGATTACAGAAATTCCAATCCATTCTGCATTTTGAAGTAGTTGAATTAAGTTAAGATCTTTTTGCAGCAGGGCGATAATAGCATTGGTATCCAACAGATATCGATTACCATTCATCTCTTAATTTTCTCTGTGTTGCCACAGCATCACCTGACCAGCTAAGTTTCTCTCCTAAATTTGAAAAATCATAGGTGTTTTGTTTCTTATTCTTATTTGGGACAGGATTGATAATTACTACTAAGTCTACTTTTCCCGCTGATAAATTAGTTGGCAGATTGATATTTAATTTTCCAGTATTATCGATCTCTGCGGTGAGTTTTAGAACTTCCATTACTTTCTGCATTTAACGCTTGAGCTTTAGTTTATAGTAGCAAGCTGGAGGCTAGCTTTTAATCTAGTAGCATTTGGGTGTTGCGATCGCATTTTCATGTAGAGAATTTGGAAAAGGCGATCGCGATTGCGTCATCAAATCTATACTTATCCTAAGCAGTTAGGTTAAAATTAAATAATGGCTACTGTATTAAGAATAAATGGATATATAGTGAGGATTTGGTCTAACGATCATTTGCCCCGTCATGTTCATGTATTCAAAGATAATGGAGAATGTGTAATTAATCTTGTGGGAAAAAACAACAATCCAGAACTACGAGAATTTTACGGGATGAAGAGAAAAGAAGTAGCAAAAGCAATCACAATAGTTTGCGATCATCAGAAAAAACTAATTTCTGAGTGGAATAAAATACATGGAGTTTAGCAATAATGGTTCAATTAACAGAACAACAAATTGAAGACCAGATCGACGCAGCGATCGCCAATCAAGCAGAAATAGACAAAGTAGAACCAAGAGCGAACCAGGTATTATTTCATGACGGTAAAATTACTCTCGACTTTAATAATGGTGCAACATTTTCTTTTTTACCTGAATCGGTAGAAGCGATCGCACTATTGTCTGAGGAAGTTCTGGCTACTGTAGAATTAACCCCCTCAGGTAAAGGATTGAGATGGGAAGAACCAGACATTGATTTAAGTATTCAAGGATTACTGCTGGGAATATTCGGTAGCAATGTGTGGATCAAGGAAATAGCTTCAAAAGGTGGCAAAGTAAAATCACCACAAAAAGCAATTGCTGCCAAAGCTAACGGTAGAAAAGGTGGTCGTCCTCGCAAAAGCTAAACCTGCTTAACTTTTTAAACGTAGAGAATTTTGAAAATGCGATCGCATTTCGATGTAGAGATTTAGATAGGGAGATCGCTTTAATTATCGAGTAAGAAGTTAAACTAAAAGTCCCCCAGGCTTGGGGATTTCGGGGGCGGTTGGAATTGGCAAGCTAATATTTTTCGCCCCCGACGCGCAGCTAGTCCTTTAGAATACCGCTACGCATACTATAATTTGGCGATTTACATCCTACCCTTTATACTACCTTTAATGCTACTTTAGAAAGTAAATAACAGTAAAATACTTTATTTGTCATGGCTAAAATATCAATTTACTTAGATGAGCAGAGATTAAAGGAGTTAGATGAGTTGGTAGATAACTATCCTCATTTAACTAAGCGTAGCCGAAGTGCATTATGCAGCTATCTAGTTGAGCAAGAAGTTGCCAAACAAAAAAGACAAAAGATGATCGAAGCAGCTATGGCAATAGATGAAATGAATTTGGGTTGGAGTGAGGAGGAGCAAAATTGCGCGATTATCGATGCGGAAGTATCTGGATAGTTAGCTTTGACCCTGCGGTAGGAACTGAAATTAGAAAAACGCGACCAGCTTTAATCGTTTCTCCCACAGATTTTAATCAGGTTAGATCTAAAGTAACTTTATTACCCATATCCTCTACGGTTGTAAAAGCTAAAAAGATCTTGCCAGTGATAGTCAGAGTCAAACCAAGTCAAGACAATGGATTGCAATCTGATAGTACTATCATTGCTATTGAACCGAGTACTTTTGATAAACGCAGATTAGTTAAACATATAGGTCAGTTAGAAGAAAATTATTTAGGTGAGATTAAGTCAATACTTAAGTTGTACTTCGATGTTTAATTCTTACTAAATCTGTATTGATGCGATCGCCTTAGATGTATAGAAGGTTTGGGAAAGGCGATCGCATGATGTCAAATTCAAACGGCTTTTTCTAATGCTTGCGCCACAAAAGTATTGAGACTGACATTTTGCTTTTTTGCTTCGAGAGTGATTTTTTGGTGTAGCTCAGAAGTGATGCGCAAGTTAAATTGACCAGAAAATGGCTTATCTGGATCTTTCCCTTCATTTTTACAGTCTTCTAAGTATTCATCAATTACAGCTTCAAAAGATTGCTTTAATTCATTTACTGTTTTGCCGTCAAACGATATTACATCTCTGGTGTTGATTACGTTACCAAAAAATAATTGATCGACTTCATCAAATTCTACTACTGCTTCATAGCCTTTATATTTCATGTTTTTACTTCTGCTTTGATTAAAAAGGTACGAACATCTTTAACTTGATATCTCTTTAATTCTTTCTGCGGGTGAGGAGAATGAATATTGAGCGAAATGCCATTTAAGCCAAAACGAACTCTCGATCCGTTTCCTTGAATTACCTTTCCCCCTAAAGCCTCAACTAACGACACTACATCTTCCCAAATAATATTACGCCTAATCGGCGTGGCAAAAATAGCATCATAAGTTTTGCGCTGTTTTTTATTCATTAATTTACAGTACCATTATACAGTACTATAAATTTCTCGCCTTGCAGGTAAAGAATTTTGGCAGAGCGATCGCCTAAAACTCAAATTAATGGGTTTCAATGTAGCTTAAAAGCCAGTTGGCAGCAGTGGCGCGACGGGTATGTCTTGGACCAAATTCACCTAACTTGTAGCCTTTAAAGCCCAGCTTTTCTTTAAGTAGCTGTTTATTTTCTTTGGGGATGGAACGAGTAAGCTTAACCGTTGGCGGGCGATGGTTGATAAAGTCTGGTGGTTCGGGATATTTTTCCCTCCAGTCATCCATGACTTTGCTAATGTCCCAAGTTTGATTTACTCGATCGTAGCGATAGCCTAGATAATGCCAGACTAATTGGTTAACCACAGCATCATCTAGTTCTTCGTTGAGAATTGCCCAAATTGTTTCCGTATTTAAGGGAGGAAGGTCATGCATTCTACATACCAAGATTTTCCAAACTTTTTTCCAGACTTTTTTCCAGACTTCGATCAGTTATAAAATGTCCCTCCCTTGGGCGCTGCCAAATCTGTTGCCACGGGATCGCCGTATCCTGTGAAAGTATAAATTACATTATCTTCGGCAAATGGAGACTCCGCAGATCCATCACTATTAAAATCTCTAGTTTCATTGTCAAAGATAATATTGTTGCTTCCTGGAGTATCATGCCCAAATTGAGCGCCGCCCGTTTCAAATGGTTTCCAAGGATTCCAGCTTGGTTGTTCGATGGTGTTGGATTGAATTAAATTATTTCCATCATCCCCATTGTGGAAATTAATATCGACCTGGAAATTAGAATCAACGACTACGTTATATGCGGCTCCCCCTTGAACTGCAAAATGTCGAATGCGTTTTACAGTTTCACCTTTGACTAAATTGTAATCTCCAGCGATAGTATAGTATCCCGCTCCATTGACTCCCTTATTGTAGGATTGGTCAACAAAGTTGTTGGTTAAAGTATTATGGTCGCCTTCTACTACAATCGGGTCTGTACCAGACTTGAGAACAGAAACACCATTAATCCAGTTATTACTACTGTTTTTAGAAATATAAATACCACGGACGTGTAAATCATCTCTGCCATAAGGGTCGTTAGTAAAGGCTTCATCATAGTGACCTCCATCAACTAATCCTTCGCGATCTATGGGTTCAAGACCAGGAACTTGATACTCTATGGTTAAGTTTTCGATACCTGCATTACTATCGTTATCAAAGAAAAAAGTACTATCTTTGCGACCAGGTAAACCGCCACCTTGACCGATTGTCGATCTGATGGAAGATTCGACAACAACTGAATTTCGATCTTCTCCCCTCAGGGTTACATTACTCTCAAGATTAATCGATGAATTGACTTGGTAGGTTCCACTTTTTAACAGTACGACTCCACCACCTACGCTGCTAGCATAGTCGATCGCAGACTGAATATCTTCTCCAGGATTGATTGTGGCGACAACTGGTCGATTGCTAGGTATTCCACCCTCTACACCTGCTTGAGCAAATTGTTCGATAATTGGATAATCAGCAACAGCATCGTAATTTACAGTAAGTGGAGTCTCGTTATCTGATTCGACAAGTTCTTCAGAGTCAAATATCTCGCCGTCTGATTCTACACTTTCACCTGATTCTTCAACTGGCTCAAGGTCAATGTCGCTATCGAGAACAGGTAGAGTCCTCGTTATCTGATTCTACAGTTGCATCTATCCCTTCATCACTGTAACCAGTTTCGGCAATTGGCTTAAACTCAATATAATCAAAACGAACGAACTCTTGACTATCTAAGGTTCCTGCGATCGCAAATGGATCGCCTGACTCTAGCTGAACTGAATCATGAGTAACTCTAGTAGTAAATGTTTCTTCTGAAGCTACATTTCCCGCCAAATCTCTATCTAGGGCAAAGGAATCTGTCTCGTCGTTGACAGTTACAGAAGCATTTGAGACTCCATCGCCTTCGTCATAATAGCCGACGCTGACCTCATAGAGTCCTGTAGGACCTGTAAAAAATCCCTCGGCAGAACCATTATCAGTTCCCGTGTTTACCAAAGATATAATCTGTCCATCCGCAGCTTGAGAATCTGCAAAACTTTCGATTTGATAACCGTCAAGGTTTAAATCTGCTGCATCGTAGCGAATAATTCCGCCAGAATCTTGTGTAGTTGAGCTATCTAGCTGAGAATCAACTGGCTGCTCAAAATTCAAACTATCGTCTACCTGGGTAAAAACATTAGGAGTAGAAGCTATTTCCATATTCAAATTTACCTTGCGATTACTTTAAGTGATTTTACCTATATCCGTGAAGCATTGTACCAGTGAAGCACTGTAAAGTGAAGTATTAGATGTTATTGAATATTTCTGAGCGCCAGTTAAATCAATCAAAGTTTGAAATTAACTCCCGCCTCTAAACTGAAAGAACTAAAGCCATCATCTGCTTCTGTACCATCAGCGTTGCTTATTTCGTAAACTTTGAAGGCATTGAAATATCTCGCTTGACCAAAGACATCAATTGTCTCGGACAGTGGCAAACCAGCACCAGCTTTTAACTGTATGGCAACGCCAGTCTTCAAACTATCCTCTGATATTCGGTCTTCAATTTCATCGCCAAAGCCTACTCCCGCCACGCCAATTCCTGGGCTGGCAAATAGATATAGACCCGCGTTGGGATTTCCGCCAATCGGTAGAGTATATCTAGGATTAAGAAAGAATCCAACAGCAGTATAGTCTGAATCAAAAGGTTTAGCATTCCCTGTAAATGCTAGTAATTCAAGATCGGCACTGAGAAAACTATTAAATTTATATCCTGCATAGACACTGCCACCAATTCCATTATCAGAATCTATGGAATCAAAATTGAAGTCGTCGTTGCTAAACTGAATTGTATCTACGTCACTGGGCAAAAATAGACCAACAGTTCCTCCTAAATATATTTTTTTTAGACCTTCTCGACTAAAATCACGACGATTACCGCTATCGACTACTAGTTGAGCCTGTTCAAGTTTTTCCTGCTCTGTGTCATCAAGATTATTAGTTTGCTCGTTCTGCTTAGAACATACTGAGTCACAGGAATCTGAAGTTGTCAGCGATTTATTTACAGTTTCTCCATTAGCAGTCAAGCAAACACCGCAAGTTAGTAAAATTGACCAAATAATTGTCTTAAGCATGTAATTCCTCACACATATTTTATTAAGTTGCTTTAACTTAATAAAAAACAGATGAATTTTTCGGTAATTAGTGAATTGACCTTTTTTGATGCTGTTTCAATGCAAAATAACGAACAGGGTGGATTTGTTTGGCTAACCTGGTGCATTATTGAACAGACAACTTCTGAGTAATAAGTAGTAATTTAATACTAGAAAAATTTAGTATGATATCTAATTCTGAGCCGCAGAACCCTAACAAACCTTCAATTGCCGACCATCAAGGGGATCGATCGCTTTGGTTAGAAACCCAATTACAGCTATTGCGTAATAGTTTGCGCACTGGACAACAGGGTTTAGCGAACTGGCGTGGGGGAGAAATGGCGGTTTCGGCGGTGCCAGGAGCGGGAAAATCCCATAGTTTATCGGTAGCAGCAGCGATCGCCATCGCCCAGAATCAGTTACATAGTCGTAGGCAGCTTGTGGTAGTTACCTATACTCGTTCAGCCGCAGCCAATATTAAAAGTAAGATCCGCGATCGCCTTAAGGATTTGATGCTGCCTCCTGGGGGGTTTGTGGTGCATACGCTCCATGGTTTGGCGTTGAATATCGCTAATTCTCAAAAAGAGCTATCAGGACTGGATTTAGATCGGGTAACTATTGTGGTGCCGAATACAGGACATCGAATTATTCGCGGGGCAGTGGAGAAATGGATTGCCGAGCATCCACAGCAGTATCAGAGATTGCTCGAAGGGGTGCAGTTTGACGGCGAGGAGACAGAAAGATTACGTCGTCAGTCGGTGTTACGGACAGAAGTGTTGCCAGGGTTAACTAATACGGTGGTGCGAGAGGCGAAAAGTTCTGGGCTATTGCCAGAGCAGTTGGCGGAGTTTGCTGAGATGGCAGTGGATGAATATGGCATTTTAAATATTGCCGCAGGACTATACCAGGAATATCAGCAGTCAATGCGATCGCAAGATTTAGTGGACTACGATGATATGATCCTCGCTGCTTTAAGGGTTTTGGCATATCCCCCGATGCGGATGCTCTGGCAAAATCAGGTTTATGGAGTATTTGAGGATGAGGCACAAGATTCTAGTCCGTTGCAGGAAAAGCTAATTTCTATCTTGGCGGGAAATGCCGACCAGCCAACGCCAAATCTAGTAAGGGTGGGAGATCCAAATCAGGCAATTAACTCCACTTTTACTCCTGCCGACCCAATTTACTTTAACTGGTTTTGTGAAACCTGCCACCAGCAAAACAGCCTGACAACCATGAATCAGGCAGGACGCAGTAGCAAAATCATTATCGATAGCGCAAATTTTGTGGTGCATTGGGTTAATCGGCAGTGGTCAAAAAATAAAACCCTAGATGAGCCAGGATCATTGCCCTTTCGACCGCAAAATATTATTCCTGTCGAGCCTGACGATCCACAACCCGATGCTAATCCCCAGCCTGAAGATAGCGGGATCGTAATTACTAACCCAGATGATGTTTATCAGACGGTAGAACTAATCGGTACAAAGGCGATCGCTTTACTCCAAGCCAATCCCCAGAGAAATATGGCTATTTTGGTCAGGGAAAACCGTCAGGCGAGATTTTTAGCCGAGGAACTGGCTTACCTACAACGAGAACACGACATTACTATTTACGAGGTGGGAGAGAGTGAAAGATATTCCCAAATACCTGCTGAAATTCTCAAGCTACTTCAGTTTATTGACCGCCCCCATTCTCCTGATAATCTCAAGGCGGCTTTAGAAGTGTTGGAACAGCGCAGTCTTATTCCTACTCAAGATTTAAATGCTTTGGCAACATCCCCCGAACAGTTTCTCTATCCTACTCCCCTCCATCCCCAACCAAAGCCCCAGGTAGAACAAGCTCGCCGCTATGGGGTAAATCTACTCCGCGCTCGGATGGAGTTGCCCCACTATCAGCTAATACCCTTTCTGGGGATGACTCTAAAATATACGGGTTCAGAATTAGCCACGGTGCAAAAACTTTCAGAAAAGGTCAGCCTGCAAACTAAAGGGCGAAGTTCCCTCAAAACAACTATTGAAACCTTAGGCGAAATTGTCACCGCTGAAAACTTTGAAGGAGTCGAAGAAGATGACGGCGATCGCTATACCCGTCCGAACCAGATTACCATTATTACTATGCACAAAGCCAAGGGATTGGATTGGGACTATGTATTTATCCCTTTTCTCCATCAGGACATTTTACCTGGTCAACCCTGGATTCCCAATGCAGGAAAATTCCTTGGTAACTTTACTCTTTCAGAAGTCGCTCGCGCTCAAATAAGAGCAGTAGTCCACCATCAGTATGTTGCGCCAAATGATACGCCAACCATACCTCTACCTATGGCTGCCTGGGAAGAAGCAGTGAAGCTCAAACAGGCAGAAGAATATCGTCTTTTGTACGTAGCGATGACGCGAGCCAAACGTCTTTTATGGATGTCCGCCGCCGAATTAGGTCCTTTCCGCTGGAGCGTGTTTCGGGCAGATCAATCCAACAGCCTGCAACGGAAGAAACCTTGTCCTGTCTTGCCTGCATTAATTCATTATCTCAAGAGTTTGCAGAATAGTTAGCGATCGCCCTTAGAATAAGAACGATCGCTACTTGATACAGCACATCGCTACATCCCACATCTTATGATTATCAATCCATCGCCAAATATCAGAAGGTCCCATAGTCAGCTAAATATCTTTAGTTGAGTTCATTTTATGATTAGCTTTAGCTTTGATTAACAGATTTCGATCGTCTACTACTTCTAACCAACAACTTTCCCCTAATTGTTCCAATGCCAACAGACAAGCATACTTTAGATCGAAAATAGGTGTATCTAGGGTTTGCTTAAGCAGGGGAATCGCTTGAGTAGCCTTAATATTGGCTAGAGCGATCGCAGCGGCGGCGCGAGATTTTTGAAACTGGGGTGAAGTATTATGTAAAGCTTCTACTATTAGATCGTAACCAGGTTGATAGTTCAATAAACCCAGTAGTTTGACTACATGAAAGTGTGCGCCATAGTCGTTATGTGCCTCTTCCTGATAGGTTTTTAGAAGAGCCTCTACAGCTTTAGTTGGCTCTGTTTCGAGTAAATACTTGCTTGCTAAGTAACAACGCCCAAAATCAGTATGATAAAGCTCTCTAATCAAAAAATCTATTGAAGGGGACTGATCGTATTCATGAACCAGCTCAATATCTTGAGGGCGATCGCGTATAATTCGCTCCAAATGTGGTTCAATTTCAGCAAAGATAATTTTTCCTGACTCAATCCCTTTGGTGGCTAGTAATCTAATTCCTCGCAAACGAAATGCCACAGAAATAGGAGCAAGAGCGATCGCCGAAATAGCGGGATAATATTCAGCATCAATTAAATCTTGAATACATGCCCGTCTAGCGTTGACGTTATCATGCTGGAGAAACTTCGCTACTCGTTCCATCTGGCTGTAGTCCCTCGTCAAGCGAGCCAAACTAGAAATTGCGGCGCTCGCAATAGACTCGTCATCGTGGTCAGTAAAAGGCTTAATTCTCTCAATAGCTGGCTTATAGTCAAAGTTTGCCAGAGTATGAATAATTACGCGGTAGGTTTGATTGGGTAAGGTAAGTAAACTGGTAATTTCTTCTAAGATAGATTGGTCTTCCGTACCAATTTCGCCAATTGCCCAGACTGCATTTTCTACTGCCAAAGGATCTTCATCTGCTAAACAAGACTTAAGAATCGGCATTGCCTGGACTGCTTTCAAACGACCCAAACTCTCTACTGCTTTACGTCGGGCTATGCGATTTTCCAAGGCAGGATCGCGATCGCCAATCGCTTCGATCAAAGCATTAATCGATCTCTGGGTCGGAAAATTAATTAGATGAGCTGCCCCAACGTAACGTTCTGATGTACCGTCTTCAGTATTTAAAGGCTTTTTTAGTAAAGCGATCGCCTGGTCTTCCGTTAAATTAAATATATTGGAAAATCTATTATCCATTACTTTAATAAAGTTAATAATCGATGCTAATTAATCAATAGTTTATAGCTTTCTGCTTCCCTTAGATCGCAGACTGTTTACTGTTAGCAAATAATCTGAGAAAATCAAGACAAAATTAAATAAATACAATAAGTTTGAGAAAGATTAAAAACATGGCTGACACTCCCGTAACCGCAGAAGATTTAGCCGAGCTAATTGTCGAATTTGAAAAATATCGCGATCGCCTAGTTAGGGAAACAACTGAAGCGGCGAAGAAAGCCAAGCTATCCAAAAAATCGACGATGGCGAAACTGGAACCACAACTGGCAGATATCGATGCCAAGCTAGAGAGGTTAAGGGAACAACAGGCTAATTTAAGCACGAGTAATTAAATGATAAATATTCCTGACTCTGCCAGCAATGGCGAAACTTCGCTGCTTTCTCACGAAGAAACTGATGAACTTTTAGCTAAAGTTCATCGGCAGCTTGCGGACGGAACTTTTGACGCTCGAGATCGGCAGCTAATCTGGCAGATGATCGAATGTTTGGGAGATACTAGAGGGTTAGTCAGATTAGGCTATGCAGAAGCCCTGGGCGCTATAGGAAAGCCAGCAGTAGATCCTTTGATTGATGCTTTGCTACATCATCCTGATGCAGTGGTGAGAAGGGCCGCAGGGAAAACCTTGACTTTGATTGAAGATCCTGTTGCTGTTCCTCATTTAATTCACGCTTTACTAAACGATCGAGATACTGTGGTTCAAGCATCTGCTATTGGCGCACTTGCTCGCATAGGAACAGCTTCGGTAAAGCCGTTGTTAGAAGTATTAGCCTCCTCTGATTCATCAGAGAGTAACAAAGGTCATGCCGCCTGGGCTTTAGCATTCATTGGTGTCAAGGCAAAGGATCAGCTATATGCGGCATATGACTCAGATTCCCCTGAAGTGAGAGGAGCAGTCGTCGGTGCGATCGCCAAAGTGGCAGAAGAAAATCAGGATGAGACTAAAGCATTAGAGCTACTCGTCAACGCTCTAGAAGATCCTACTGCCCATGTCCGTAGCGAAGCGGCTGCCGTATTGGGAAATTTGCAATATCAACCCGCAATTCCCGTTCTGCAAAAACTCTTACATCACCCAGAAGGAGAAACCCGTAAATCAGCAGCTTTATCTTTGATGAAGATTGGCGATCGCAATTCTATTGCCGCATTACAAGCCGCTTTGAATAAAGAGATTGATGAAGGAAACAGAAAAGCGTTCTCCCTGGCTATATCTTTACTTAAAAGGCAAACAGAAGAAGATTGGTAAGAATATTTCTCTAATACATTATTGATCTGATACATTATTGATCTGAGCATCAGCATGACAGATAATATCTCTCTCGATCAAAGAAAGAACAAAAGTCTCATTGCTAACAATAAGACTACATTAAAAAACTATGCTTTAAAAAACCATAAGTTTTTTGGCAAAGGCATCATAGTCATTAACTTATTACTACTGGAAACAGATAAGCTTGATGAGTTAAATTTAATCGATAATAATTGGGAAGATGCTCCTCAACCATCAATACATCGTCCTGTATCATATATTCCTCAAGGAAGCTTTTGGTTTAAAACGATCAATCTTAAGATTAAGAAAAAATATCAAATTGATCTTCAGGAAGAAGAAGATATAGAAGATAAGTTTTTAATAGTATTTATCAAAGATGATTCGATAGAATATTTTTCAATCTACTCGATTAGCATCAAATAAATCTCACTGGAGTATTTCAGTAAAAGTCCTTCAACTTTATGACAGCAATATCAGTAAGATTTTGCAGCTATAATTGCGTTTAGGGTGGATAGTCTCTTAAATCAACCTTGTCACAGATTGAGAGATGCTTATTTCACCCTTTTTTTGTGCCAAAGCTGCTTAAATTTGGCAAAGTTCACCGCATTAATCAAGATACTCGTCATCTTAAGTTGTATATTCAGCGTTAATTTCAACATATTTATAGGTCAAATCGCAACCCCAAGCGGTGCTTTGTCCTGAACCTACGCCAATATTAACGGAAATTAATACTGTATCTTCCTTGAGATATTCTCCTGCTGCTGCTTGCTTGAGATAATTGCTGGCAGCATTGCGGTCAAACTCTTGAGGCTGTCCGCTCTGCATCAGGACTATATCCCCTAGCTTGATGTTTAACTCGTCCTGGTGGAACTTAACTCCTGCTCTTCCTGCTGCGGCGGCAATGCGCCCCCAGTTAGGATCGCGACCGAATACGGCTGACTTGACCAAAGATGAACCAACGATGGTTTTTGCTACTTGGGAAGCTGCCCGATCGTCGGGTGCGCCTGATACTCTAACTTCAATCAAACAAGTTGCTCCCTCTCCATCTCGGGCGATCGCTTTGGCTAAATATTGGCATACTTCTGTCAACATTCCTTCCAGCTTTTTCGCATTAGCGCTGTTATCGGTAATGGCGGGAGTCCTAGACTGTCCGTTAGCCAAAGCCAGGACACAATCATTGGTACTGGTGTCTCCATCGACGGTGATCTGGTTAAAACTCCGATCGACAGCACGCTTGAGCATTTCATGCCACAAACCAGTTGATACCGCTGCATCACAGGTAATAAAGCCCAGCATAGTTGCCATATTAGGCGCAATCATTCCCGAACCTTTAGCAATGCCCCCGATCCTTACAGGACGACCTTCAATCATAGTTTCCAGGGCAATTTCTTTAATTACTAAATCTGTAGTGACAATTGCCTTAGCTGCATCTGACCCTCCTGTTTCACTGGCTGCTCTAACCAGTGGTAAAATTCCAGCGCGCAAGCGATCCATTTTGATGCGTTTGCCAATTACTCCCGTAGAAGCGAGGAGGACAGCATCAGCCGAAATATTTAGCTGTTCGCCCAATAGCTTGGCACTTTCAAGGGCATCAGCCCAACCAAGTTCTCCTGTAGCTGCATTAGCTTGCCCCGCATTACACATAATAGCTCTGGCACTAGCTTTACCTTGAAGACATTGGCGACAATAGTCAACACAGGCAGCTCGAACCTGGGAAGTAGTAAATACTCCTGCGGCGATCGCATCCGTTTGAGACAAAATCAGGGCTAAATCTTTTGCTCCCGTAGATTTTAAACCGATAGAGATTCCTGCTGCAATAAACCCTTTTGGTGCAGTTACACCACCTTCAACTACCTGCCATTCTGCCATTTCTCTTCAATTATTAAGATTTGGTTCAAAGCTGATTATAGCAATACCTACTAACCCTGAAATTAAGTAGTTTTAAGCTTTAATTTTGCTTTGCTGTGGTAGATTGAGCTTTAGCAATATAAAGTCGGTTTTGATCGAAATTTATCATCGAACCAAAAGGGGAAAGCCCAGTGAAAATCTGGCACTGTCCCGCAACTGTAAGGAGTTTGCTCACCAGCTCTGTAGTCAGAATGCCCGCCGACAATCATCTACATTAGCCACTTTTAAATCTGCGAGGTACAGATAATGCTAGCTTTTCACCGTTGGATAGATTTACTTGCTCTACAAAATATTGGGTCATCTGAGTATTTATTACCAGATTAAAAGTTAATATAACCCCTTGCTTCGATACAAAATTCGGTAATTTAAGATGAATAAAAAAAAAGCGATCGCTTTTGGTTTGGTTTCGATTTTTTTCTTAGGCATTAATTTTTTACTTAATGCTCCTCCTGCCTCAGCACATCATGCCATGGGAGGGAAACTTCCTGCTAATTTCGGGGAAGGATTTCTTACTGGTTTGGCTCATCCAGTAATTGGTATCGACCATCTAGCATTTGTCATCGCCATTGGTTTACTAGCTGCATTAAGAAATAAATTAGGCATAGTTATGCCGATTGCTTTTGTAACTGCCACGGCGATGGGGGCGATAATTCATTTGCAAGGCATAAGTTTACCTGCACCAGAATTAATTATTGCCGCTTCTGTATTGGCGATGGGCATCTTTTTAGCCAGAGCAAGTCAAACCAACTTATGGTTATTAACTGGTTTAGCAGCCATTGCGGGCATTTTTCATGGCTATGCCTACGGAGAATCTATTTTTGGCGCAGAAATGACCACTCTAGGGGCTTATTTACTGGGTTTTAGTCTTATTCAGTTAACCATCAGTGCGATCGCTTTTTATGGTGGTCGAGCATTTTTAAACAGATCTGCGGTTAAATCCTCCATTAAATCACCTCTAACTCTGCGTTTTGCAGGGTTTATAATCTGTGGTGTTGGTTCTACCTTTCTTGCTAACGTAATTTTGGGTTGGTTATTCCCCGTTTAAATTCAATTAACCTCAAAAAATCAACCTTATTCAATCCAATTAAATCAATGCATAAAATACCCGTTACCGTAATTTCAGGCTTTCTGGGGGCAGGAAAAACTACTCTAGTACGTCACTTACTACAAAATAATCAGGGCAGACGTATTGCTGTTTTAGTTAATGAGTTTGGTGAAGTAGGTATTGATGGCGATTTATTGCGATCGTGTCAAATTTGCGACGAAGAGGAAAGCCCGATTAATAATATTGTTGAACTCACCAATGGTTGTTTGTGCTGCACCGTACAGGAAGAATTTTATCCAGTTATGCAGGAATTGCTAAAGCGTCGGGATAAGATTGACTGTCTCCTAATTGAAACTTCAGGATTGGCTCTACCCAAACCATTGATTCAGGCTTTTCGCTGGCCCGCAATTCGTAACAGTGCCACCGTAGATGGAGTAGTTACGGTAGTAGATTGTCATGCTTTGGCAGCAGGAACTCTAGTGGGAGACATCAACGCCTTAGAAGCCCAAAGACAGGCAGATGAAAGCCTAGATCACGAGACTCCTATCGAAGAATTGTTTGAAGATCAGTTGGCATGTGCCGACCTAGTACTATTGACCAAAACTGATTTAGTTGATGAGGTAACTTTGGGCAAAATCAAAGCCTGGCTTAAAGAAGAATTAGCCCCTGGGGTCAAGATAGTTGCGGTAAAAGATGGCAAGATAGACCCCAATCTATTATTGGGTTTTAATGCAGCGGTAGAAAACGACTTAGATAATCGCCATTCCCATCATGACCACGAAGCAGAACACGACCATGATGAGGACATCAATTCGATTGAATTAGTTTTAGAACAGGCTTTTGAGCCGCAATTTTTGATTGAACAGCTAAAAGAACTACTAACTGAACAGGAAATTTATCGCATTAAGGGTTTTGTAAATGTGTCAAACAAACCGATGCGCTTAGTTTTGCAGGGTGTAGGAAACCGCTTTGATACTTTTTACGATCGCCTGTGGGGTGATGAATCTCGACAGACGAGACTAGTCTTTATTGGGCATGATTTAGACCGTAGCATCATTGAAAACAAAATTGTCAAGTCAGAGATATTAACCTAAATTGCCAACTGTGTTCTACTCTGATATTGGTTGGTTTAATAATTTTGTCAAACATCAGTGAAACTAACCTGTAGCATGAATTTATCCGATCTCTATGTGTGAATTTACGGTAAATTTTTCATAGTTAAGAGAGATAAAATAATTTTGGAGTAATTTTCCGTTAGAATTACGGTGGAGTGAACTTGTAGTGTACTCTGTTGACAGCTCAAAGTATCTCAGTGAATATCATGAACATCAAATTATTAGCTAGCGTAGTTGCTGGACTAGGCGTTATCCTCGCCAGTGCGATCGCACCTCCCGCAGAAGCACAGACAAAAAACGACAATACCTATTATTGCGCACAACTAAATGGTGGTTGGAACACTTTTGTGAATACCCCCAGAGGCAGAATAAAACTAATCAACTGGGCAAACGAATTTTCTCCCGATTGGACTCCTCAAAAGAGATGCTCGGCAGTATCTCAAAGATTTCAGAATTTTCTCGATCAAGGTAATCTCAAATTTATTCGTACAGGTAACGTTCATCGCCTGCCTGTTCTGTGCGTAGCCAATGCGCAAGGGGGGACTTGTCCAGAAGATAATGTTTTGATCACTCTTAAACCAGGAACCGATCCTGAAGGAGTATTGATTCAGCTAGTAGATTTCCGTCGTAGCGTCAGTGGGCAGACCTTAACTTTAAGTGCTGATGACCCTGGATTTTATTCTGACGGAGAATTTTATGTGGATCTGAATAAATTCCTCGACACTGTACCTGTAGAAAAATAAGTCTGTTGATTCTCTCACCAAGAAAAGACACTAGATTATTTAATTAATGAAATGGCTACCCAATAGAGGAGCAAACACGCAAGAAACTCACACACAAACTTATATTCGCCGTTTAACCTTGAACTCACCAGCCCAATTAGCAAAAATGGTTATTTGCCTAGTAGGGACTGGGATATTTCTCTCTGGAGATGCTGACACACTTAAGTCATCGGCTTTGAGGTCAGTATCTCCCCACGATATAGCTGAAAAAGTCAATCATGTTGCATCCGAGATTAGCGTTAAGGTCGTCGATCGAGACTTTCTTGGTTCTGGATTTATCGTACAGCGTTTAGGACAGCAATATAGCGTTATTACTAACCAACACGTTCTCAGAGCAGGAAAACCGCCCTATCTCATTGAAACCGCCGATGGGAAAACCCATGCAGCGCAGGTCGCCTCAGACTTAGGTAGTACAAATTACGCCTATGATTTGGCAATTTTAAAATTTAACGCCAATGCTACCTACCCAACCGCAAAAATTGGTAGTTCTCTTTACCTTGAAGTGGGAGAACCAGTATTTGCGGCTGGCTATCCCTCCACTGAATCCACTAGAGAAGCCGACAATCAGCAAAGTAGTGCTGTTAAAGGACTTAATCCAGATAATTCTTCTCCCCTGGCACTGAAACTAGGAAGAGTTGCCGTCATTTTGAACCAAGCTCTGGAGGAAGGATATCAAATTGGCTACACGAATGACGTTAGAAAAGGCATGAGCGGTGGACCACTACTAAACTCTATGGGGGAAGTTGTAGGAGTAAATGGCAAACATGCTTATCCTTTATGGGAATCTCCAGAAATTTATCAAGACGGCTCTGAACCTTGCTCAGCTTTACAAGAGTTGATTACCCGTTCTAGTCTTGCGATTCCAATTGAAAAAAGTATTGAATTAGATCCACAGTTAGCTGCGCTGAGATCTCTCAAGCAACCTGGAGATAACTCGTCGCTCCAATTTGAATTTAACGGAAAAAAAATCTCAGCTTGTGGCTAAAATGCAGGAGATCGCTCAAGCAACAACTCAAAGCTGTCAGGCTGCTCAACAAGAATCAGTTAGTAATGAAAATGAAGATTACGGCAATCAGTAATTAGTAATTATCAAACCCATCCCTTCAGACGATAAATAAAGCTGCCAATGTATTCTTTTAAAGCTTGAGTTGTCAGGTCAAGACTAGTGGAATTAGGGAAGAAGCTAATAATCTTCGACTCAGTGCTGTAACGGTGTTCCTGTAAATTGCGATCGCTAATTATGTAATCTGTTGGCGCAGCAATTGCATCAATGCCTTCATGGCGGAAAATAGCTAATGACCGAGGCATATGAGTGGCGGAGGTAACTAAAGCAATACGTTTGATGCCTTGTTCCTCTAAAATTTTCTGGGTAAATATAGCATTTTCGTGAGTATTTAAAGATTTTGACTCTAAAATCATGGCGCTGCGGGGAATTCCCATTAATTCCAGAATCGTTGCCATACTCTCAGCTTCGGAAGACTCTCCGCCATACCATTCAATTCTTCCCCCTGTAAGAATAATTTGAGATGCCACCCCATCCTTGTACAGCTTGGCACCATATAATAGGCGATCGCCGCGATCGCTTAGATCGGGTAAAATCCTCGGTGGCTCATTGTTTCTAGTGGCTCCACCTAAAACGACAATTGCCTCTACCTTCGGCATGTTTTCCTGGGGTAGATACTGTCGTTCTAGAGATGCGATCAAATTATCGCTCACTTGAGAATTTCCCGCAGTCATTAAAATAACAAACGATAGTAGAA
>CAVRWR010000012.1:0-18313 GCA_963724445.1 uncultured cyanobacterium
TTAAACTCATCTCCTTAAATGAAAGATATCTTAGCTCTAATTGAAGAAAAGCAAACGTATATACGCTCAGTCTCCTTTGTTTGAATTCATGCAGGATTCCCAAATTCACCCAATTAAAAGACTAGCTTTTGCACCTTGTGCAGCCCCTTTCATCATGAGTTTTGTGATTTGTGTAAATATACATTGCGTCAGGAACCAACAAATGACAAAATTCAAGCCTTATTAAATCAGCACACTTATGAAGATGATTTTCACTGGCAGTGGTTTCTCGAAGATATACAAAAGCTAGGCTTTAATTTTTCTTTGCAGTTTAACGACTCACTAGAATTTTTATGGGGTCAAAAAACAAAAAGTTCACGATTGCTTACTTATCAACTTTATCAATATATTGCTCAATCGGAACCCATTGAAAAACTAGTATTGTTGGAAGCAATTGAAGCTACATCAGATGTTTTAGTATCAGCAACCCAAAAGGTGGTGGAAGAGTTGAGATTAACCACTAATTTTGAATATAAGTATTTCGGTGATTGCCATTTTGATGCCGAAAGTAACCATAATGCTTGTTCTCAAGAATCTCATCTACTCATTGAAAATATTTATATCTCAGAAAAAATCTTGCGAAAAAAGTATCTATTTGATAGACGATGTATTTAATCTTTTTTCTCAATGGACTGAAGAACTATTAGATTATGCTAAAGTAGCTCTAAACCTAGAGAATCGCCATTGTATAAATCTAAACCTGTTTTAAAACCCACGCCATCATCTTTGATCGCCAAAGTAATTTTGTTTTCATGATTTTTGTATAATTTCAACCAGATATTACCACGATCGCGATCGCGAAAACCATGCTCAAGGGCATTAGAAACAAGTTCATTGATAATCGAGCCAGCAAGGATTTGCTGTCTCGATATTTAGTTCAATCGTCTCCAAGTCTAGGTGTAGGCAAATGTTTCTTGCTTCACAATTTTGAGAATAAGCTAGATGATCTAGTAGCGATTCTGTATATTGAGCAAAATCAATTTTATCTAATTCACTATTACCGTAAAGGTGTTGGTGGACTAATGCCATCGATGTTACGCGATTCTGACAATTCTCCAGCAATTTGATTATCTCTGGCTCATCAGTATAGTTACTTTGCATGTCCAGTAGACTAGAAACTACCCAAAAGATTATTTTTGACCCGATGATGAATTTCTTTGAGTAAAATTTCTTTCTGTTTGAGAGATTTTTGTACCGAAGCATGTTCTTCTAAATTTTTATACAGGCGGGCATTCTGGATTGAGATTGAAACTTGAGAGAATAAGACTTGTAAAATATCTAATTTCTCAGGCGTGAAAGCACCCTTAATCGAGCTATTTTCTAGATAGACAATCCCCTGTAATTCATTTTTATAAATCATTGGGAAACCCAAAATAGATTTTGGTTGATGCTCAATAATATAAGGATCTTTGCCAAAAAGATTTGCTTGGTTATCTCGATCTAAAACTAATGTTCTACGGGTGCTTTGAACGTAATTAATTATCGAATTGGGTATAGCTGAGTATTCAGAGATTGAGACGTAAGGAAGATCGACTTTTTTTTCTGGAATGATTGTGGCGCAAGCTGCAACAGTTAACTGAGAATTCTCCTCTAAGAGCAAAATGCTTTTCTGTGCTCCTGCATTCTCCATCACAATTTCCATCATTTTTGCCAGCAAATTGTCTAAAATAATTTCTGAAGAAATAGCCTGGGAGGCCTTGATTACCGAAAATAAATCTAAGGTTGCCCAATTATCTTTTTGGCTGGAGAGTTCAAGGGCATCAGAATTAATGGCTGGATGGAGATTTAACCCTGCTGTGGCGACTGCGCTAATATCTGATTCTGTTAATAAATTCCCGAACAGCAGTTTTCCATGTCTAGATTTTAAATTTTGAACTTTAGCAAAGGCACCCCAACGCCTGTATCCATGATAGGCATCCACTAAATATAATCCAGCTATTTTTTCCCTATTTTGAGCTAAGTAATACTCCCCTGCCAGTTCAGAAGCTAAAGCAGCTTCCTGAATATGTCCTTCATTATTTGCTGCGGCAATTGCCTGGTCATAGTGATCTCCCGCTTGTTGATGTTCTCCCGATATTCTGGCTATCTCTGCTGTCAATAGCTCGTATTTATGTAGATAATTATTAGCAGAGTGAGTCGCCCAATGCCTCATTTGTTGTTGACAAAACTTCGCCTGGGATAAATATTCAGAATTACATTCCTGAGAACAGATAGCTAACATAGCTAGGGGATAGTAAAAGTGATATACAGAAAAGCACATCGTACCAATTGCTGCGCTTAAATATTGCTCTCCTTTCTTGCCGTTAGCAACAGCTTGCTCGTAGTCTCCAAGTAGATAGCAGAGAATCAGTTTCGCTAGATAAAAAGCAAATAGAGCGGTGGCGTTATTCGTTTCAAGCCAAAAGGGTAACATGCGAGCTTCATCAAAACTTTCACCCCTAAGTAATAGTCGATCTTCAGCCATTCCCTGTAGATTTAAATTTAGCTGTCGCCAAAGTTGAGCATAGTTGAGCTGAAAATCTTGTTTGAAATTTTGAATCATCTCAATCTGTTTTTGAGACTCTTGAGCAGCTAGAGGCAAAGGCTCTCCCACAAAAAAGCTATAGGTGCAATAATACTTGGCATGAAAACAAGCATGTTCAATATCACCTACTGCAATTCCAATTTGGATTCCTTCGATGAAATGCTCTAAAGTAGCAATTGCAGGTTCTCGCCAATGGCGAATCGTCGTGTTGAAGATGAAATTTACCTTAGATTCAATTTCTTTAGCATTAAATTGTGTTAGAAGCTCTATAGCCAGTTGACCTAATTCATATCCAACTTCAATATTACCTACAGTGCATGATAATAGACCATAAAGGGCATAGGCATAGGCTGAAAATTTAGAATTTCCAAATTGCTGACAAATTTTGACTATTTTGGCTACTATTTGCGGAAACAATTCTGGCCTGACTATGTATACGGGAGGAATCATGATTGTCAATATCTCCATCCCCGGCAGTTTATTTGGGTCAACCATTTCAGGAAGAGTTTTTAGGCACTGAATATCTTCACTGGTAGAAGGTAAAACAAATTTAGACCCTCCTTCAGGTAGCTCAGGGTTAGTATCCGAGAAAGAGATTTCTAGCAACTCTAAAACATATAACCCGATATCAATCGCCAAATCCATTTGATTTTGGGCAATATGGGCATGGATTTTGGTTCGATAGGCTCGAACTTTTTCTAAGACAGTTTCAACTTGGGTCAGGATAATATTACCCAACTGCTCGGCGCGAGAAAAGTTTGTGAGGAGATACTGAACTTCAATTGTTTCTAAATAAACCTCTGAGATTAATTCATAATTTTCTTTCCAGGCAGCAGAAGTTAGAGACTCCATCGCCATATTTAAATAATTAGCTGCTACAGCGTAGGCAATAAAAGCTTTCGCTTTTTTCCCTGCAATTAGGTTTAATTCTGCCAGGAGATAGGAAGCGGAATCTGCCAACATCAGTTTTTGGGCAATATTCCAATGGTTTACCAAGCTGAAAATATTTGTCTCAATTTCGGCTGCTTTGGTCTGGTTGAGGAGAAATTGACCAATTTTGAGATGAAGATATTCTTTGTCCCCTTCCTTGATTAAATCATAGACGGCTTGCCGAACTCGGCTGTCGACAAATTGATAGTAGGAACTGCGATCTTTGACTTGAAAAATAACTCCTATCTGAACAGCATGTTCCAAAGCATGAGCTATTGTATCCCGATCTTCTCCATCAGCAATCGCCAGTGTTGAAGTCTCAAACTGATTACCGATACAGGCAGCTAGCTTTAAAACTCCTTGAGCCGAAGGGGAAAGTTGTTCTACGTTAGCGATAATTAGATCTAGTACATCGTAATTATTAATTCCCGTAGCGTAAATTTCTGAAATTTGCCATTGCCATTGACAACAGTCAAAATTGAAATTAAAAATTTTCTCATGATAAAGAGTCTGAAGCAAATGCTTTAAGAAAAAAGGATTTCCCCGAGTAAATTGGTGAAGCAACTCCGCCAAGGTTATAGATTCCTGCTCTTGGCAGTGTAAAGTATCTACCAGCAAATTATTGACATGTTCTGGGGTCAATGGCTGAAGTCTGAGATATTCGAGGACAGAATTTTGTTCTATCTCACCAAGACTGGTAATAAGCTCATGTTGCCCATCAACTTCATTTTCTCGATAGGCAACAATGACCAGAAAATATTGAATACTTGAATTATCCAACAAAAGTTTTAGCAATTTTAAAGAAGCAGTATCACACCATTGCAAATCATCAAGAAACAAAATTAGAGGATGTTCTGCGCGAGTAAAAACTTCAATAAACTTGATCAATGTAGTACTGAAGCGATTGTGAGTTTCTTTAGCGGGGAGTTCGGGTAAATCTGGTTGAGAACCTATGACCAACTCTACTTCTGGCAAGATGTTGGTAATAACTTTGCCATTCTGCCCAACTGCAAACAGAATTTTCTCTTGCCAAACTTGTAGCTGGGCTGCACCCTCAGTGAGTAGCTGCTGAACCAAATTGCCAAAAGCTTGGACAATTGCACCATACGGAGTCGTATTAGTTAATTGCTCATATTTACCTGTAATGAAATAGCCTTTTTGCTTGACTATTGCCCGAGCCGTACGATTAACCAAGGCGGTTTTGCCCAATCCCGAATCACCTCTGACAACAACCATTTCTGTTGCCCCAGCAAAAACTTTTCCGCAGATAGATTGGAGAGCATCTATCGCCAGAGAACGACCATATAGTTTGGTCGAAATCTTAAACTGGCTGTACTTCTCCAGCTTCTCCAAGGAGAAAGTTTGGATTTTATCCTGGTTTTGATATTGAGCTTGACAAATTGATAAAGCCGCCTTAATTCCCACTGCACTTTGATATCGATCATCAGGATTTTTAGCCAGAAGCTTCATTACTACCTGAGAAACCGCTTCAGGAATACTAACATCCAGTTGATG
The DNA here is from genome assembly GCA_963724445.1 of uncultured cyanobacterium. GTDB lineage: Bacteria > Cyanobacteriota > Cyanobacteriia > Cyanobacteriales > Xenococcaceae > Waterburya. The sequence continues at coordinate 5,009 of CAVRWR010000012.1, forward strand.
AGGAGGAACAGGAGTTTGCGCAAGATGAAAATGAATTACTTCTAGCAAATTCGGGCTATAAAAAGGCAACTCTCCCGTCAGCAGTTGATAAAAAATAATTCCCAAAGAATAAAAATCAGTCCGATGATCGAGAGCAATTTTCATCCGTCCTGTTTGTTCTGGAGAAATGTAAGGGATATTTACCGCTTCTATTTCCTGTAAATTAGGATTAGCTGGTCAATCTTGCCTCGAAGAAATGATGGAATAAAATTGGTCAGCTTTTACTTTTAGCGTCGTGGGCTCGATGAATATACTATTAGGTTGAATATTTCGGTGGATTATATGATGTGAATCGAGGTCTTCTAAAATATTCGCCAGCTGAAGTGCAATTTCAAAAAATAAATCGAGCGTCAAACTTTGATTGGTTAAAAATGCGGTAAAATCCAGACCTGGAAAATCTTCTAAGACTAAGGCAAAATTTTTCTGATAATTCTCTAAACTATGGGGCTGGATAATTCCAGCAATATTTACACCAGTAAGTAGATGATATTCATTCTTTAACCAATCTGTCCCTACTAACTTCAACAATCTAGGATGAATGGTTTTAATCAGTACAGAATTTTCTAATGAATCAAATCCTCGATAAAGAGTGTATTGAGAATCATGATGGGTTTTTCCAGCAAGCTTATACTTGTGAAACAAGCTCATAGTTTATATTTATACCGTTAACTAGCAATTCTAGTAATTTAGGGCTATTTAGTAACTGTGTTTTGCAAGGTCATATGGTGAGGGGCTGTAGCCAATTTATAAAATTCTTTTGCCGCTATCGGACGACTAAATAAATAGCCCTGCATGGCATCGCATCCTACTTCTCTAAGCAGATTTAATTCGGCAAATGTCTCTACACCTTCAGCTACAACTTTTAGACCTAGCTGATGTGCCATGTTTATGATGGTTTTAGTAATTACAGCATTGACCTGATTCTCGCTGATATCATGGACAAAGCAAGCATCAATCTTCAAGACATCGAAAGGAAACTGCTGCAAATAGCCCAAGGACGAATAGCCAGTACCAAAATCATCTAGTGATATTTGAACTCCTAATTTTTTGAGTAAATTTAATCGATGAACATTAGCTTTAATGTTTTCCACTAAGATTGTTTCGGTAACTTCTAATTCTAGATATTGGGCTTCTAGAGAAGTTTCAAATAAAGTCTGAGTAATGATGTGAAATAAATCTGACTGCACAAATTGCGCTCCCGACAAATTAACGCTGACCTTAAGAGAATCTAATCCAGCCTTATGCCAAGTTTTTAGCTGTTTACAGGCAGTTGCCAGAACCCACTCTCCTATTGGTCTAATCAAGCCGCTTTCTTCTGCTAAAGGAATAAATTTTTGGGCGCTAATTCTACCCATTTCAGGATGATTCCAGCGAACTAAGGCTTCCGCACCAACAATTAAATTACTCTGGAGATCGACTTTGGGTTGATAGTATAGCTCCAGTTCGTTTCGTTCTAAAGCATGATGCAATTCTGATTCTAATCTTAGATCATCAGTAGCCCTAGAACGCTTAATATTGAAGGCAAAAGTAAATGCCTGACAGCGATTACCCCCCTGAGTTCTTGCGTATTCGATCGCCTTATAACCCTGTTCTAAAAGCTCTTCAACCTCCACACTATCACTAGGACTAAAGGCAATACCGATGCAGGGAGCAAGATAAATTTCGCGATCGCCAATGAGAAAAGGTTCCTTTAAAGCTTCTAAAATTAACTGCCCATATTCACTAGCTTTTCTACGTTCATCTGTTGCTAGCAAAACAGCAAAGTTATCAGACTTTAAGTACACTGTCGAGCTTTGGGCATCAAAACCATTGACACAATTAGTTAGCCGTTGTGCTATTTCCTGAACCAAAGAATTTTGCTGTTCTCTGTTTAAGAAACTGCTTACTTTACCAAATCTTTCTAGGCTAATATTATAAACACCAATAAGATTTAACTTAGACTTTTCATTGATACTCTGCTGTATGGGGAATTCTAATTGGTTATTAGTCTTGTTTAGTGGAGTATCAGAGTCAAGAATCAGAGATGATAAATAGTTAAATAAATCTCGCAAAAATAGCTTATTCGGTAGATTGGTTAGATTATCTTTGTAGATATTGTCATATTCAGATGACTGTGCGCTGGTGGCAGATTGTAAAGCCTCTTGAATTACCGACTGCTCAGAGTGTTTACTCAGAGTCATTTTGATCGTAGCCTGTAATTCCCGATCTTTAAACGGTTTAATCAAATAACCGTAACATCCAGTTTTGGCAGCTCTATCTAGAGTCTCATCATTGGCATAGGCTGTGACAAAAATGACTGGAACATCAACTATACCTTTGATTCTAGATGCAGTCTCTATACCATCTATTTCTCCTCTAATAGCTATGTCCATTAAAATGAGATCTGGCTGCTCTTGGTTGATAAATTCAATTGCTGCTTGACCTGAAGAGACTATTTTGGCAACATTATAACCAAAATTATTTAGCTTTTTAGCGGTATTTTTGGCAATTAACAATTCATCTTCAACTATTAAAATATTTACAGATTTGTTCATAAGAAGAATAAGCTATATTTTATTTATTGAAAATAAAATATAGAAATATTAAATAAGATTATATTTTTAGATACTTACAAATGCGAGAACATTCAATAAACAAAACCTAGCAATAATTCACAAAAATGTAAATCGATAATTACCCTGAAAACTTCAGATCGAGAATACTTTTAGGCGATCGCTCTATAGATAAATACGCAGTAAATGTAATCTAAATTACTAAATAGAAAAAGTGCTTTAGATTATAGTCTAATTTACTTTCGTTTCAGTCACTAAAGTACAGCTAATCCAGTTGCCTTTTGCGTTATAACTACGCATGATTCGTTGTCTTATATTTGCTTGAAGTAGCCAGCCCATTTCTAGGACAAAGTTATGACCTAAACTTATTTTTAAGGGACAGCTACAGGATGCACCGTCAGGAAGCAACATTACCTGCGTCTGTAAATCGCTGTTGGCAAACAATAATCTGTTGCCTTCGATTCTCGCAGTTGAACTAATAGTGCGATCGCCAAATGATAAACTTTGTTCAATATAGTTACTATCTTTCTGTTTAATTGCTAAATAGCTGGAAAATTGACTGGGGTTGCTCAAATCAGCGTAAAGGGTTGTTGCCTCTCCCTGCCATTCTCCTAGCAAACTATCTACTGTTAGAGGTGGTCTTTCTGGTATATTGTTATTAGGTAGTTTCTCTCTGATTAACACGACCCTTTCCAACTCCGAAGCAGTATTATAAAGCTCAACCATTCTTAGCCGACGAGTTCCATCGCCAAATTCGCGATCGATTAAGCCAAATTCACTACCAAAAGTGCTGTAAGGTCCCCACTGCATGCTCCCTTGACAAAAAGCGCCGTTCTCAAAAAACAAAATACTGCGATTTAGCGAATCATAATCCACTACCACATCACGAGATGGTTCCCCTGGAGGCAAATAGCGCACTACTTGATGGACATTTTTATTATTATTCAATCCTTCTAGAGTTACCAAGGTAGGGGTATCCAGTGTTTCTTCCCCTTGAGGTGAAAAGCGAGTAAATGAACCATGCCATTCACCCAAGTTTTTTAAAAAGCAATCCCATTGTGCCAGCATATCTTTAATATATTTTCAGTCAACGATTTCAGCGTAGAGTAGGCAAAGTTTAATTTTATTTGATCTAGAGAATCTGAGCTAAATTTTTGCTCACCGTAATGATAGATATTATCGAATAAGAATATGCTTAAGGGATGTAAGTAAAAATTTACTATGATATTAATTACAAATTTGTGTGGACTAAATAATCTAGAGTGAAAGTTCCCCGACTCCACCCCGACACCATCGAAGAAGTACAGCAGCGAGTTGATATAGTCGATGTCATCTCCGAGCATATTGTACTGAAAAAACGAGGTAAAGATTTTCTCGGCTTGTGTCCTTTTCACAACGAGAAGACTCCTAGCTTTAGCGTGAGTCAGGATAAACAGCTCTATTACTGCTTTGGCTGTAGCGAAGGGGGCAATACCTATAAGTTTTTAATGGAGATCGGCAAGCAGTCTTTTGCGGAGGTAGTTCTCGATCTGGCGCGAAAGTATCAGGTTGAAGTTAAGACAGTCGAACCCGAACAAAGACAGGAAATCCAGCGTCAGTTAACCTTAAAAGAGCAGCTATATGAAATATTAGCGATCGCCTCCAGCTTTTTTCAACACGCTCTCCAGCAGTCTCAGGGAGAAGTCGCCTTGAGCTATCTCCGTCAACAGAGAAACATCGCCGAGACAACCATTAGTAGTTTTGAATTGGGTTATGCCCCACCAGGTTGGGAAACTCTCTATCGCTATCTAGTAGAGCAAAAGCGCTATCCCGTAAATTTGGTCGAACAGGCAGGATTAATCAAGCCTCGCAAGACAGGTGGCGGCTATTACGACGTATTTCGCGATCGCCTAATTATTCCCATTATGGATCTCCAGGGCAGAATTATTGGCTTTGGTAGTCGTAGCCTTAAGGATGAAGACCAGCCAAAGTATCTAAACTCGCCTGAAACCCCTCTATTTGACAAAAGCAAGACCCTCTTTGCCCTGGATAAAGCTCGGAGTAATATCGGTAAAGCAGACTGCGCGATCGTGGTTGAGGGCTACTTTGATGCGATCGCTCTCCATGAGGTAGGGATTGCCAATGTTGTCGCTTCTCTGGGCACGGCATTTACTCAAGCTCAGCTAAAGCAGCTACTCCGCTTCACCGCTTCTAAGCAGGTAGTTCTAAACTTTGATGCGGATAATGCAGGAAGAAATGCAACTGCAAGAGCGATCGCCGAAATCGAGGATTTAGTTTACGGTGGAGTAGTGCAGCTAAGGATTCTCAATCTTCCCGATGGCAAGGATGCCGATGAGTTTATTAAAAGCCGCGAAGATGGTGTAGCACTTTACTGTCAAGCGTTAGAAACTGCTCCTTTATGGCTAGACTGGCTGATCGAGCGTTTACTAGCCGATAAAAATCTCAAGGCTGCTGATGAATTCCAGCAGGTGGCAGCGGGGATAATCAAGCTGCTCAACAAGCTACAGGATGCTAATCAACGTAATCATTACCTGACTCACTGCGCTGAACTACTGAGTCTAGGAGATGCCAGATTAGTTCTTCAGAATTTGGCTACTTTAAAATCACAAATAACCTCAGCACGTCCCAAGTACCAAGACAATTATCAAAGAAAGTCTGCTAGATCCAAATCCACTTTTGCTCTGGCGACTAATCCAGAAAGCGAACTACTCGAACAGGCAGAAGCTTTATTGTTACGCATCTATATTCACTATCGTCGCTATCGAACCAAAATTATCGAACAGCTCGAAGCCAAGGATTTACTATTCAATCTTGCCTCTCATCGATTTCTATGGCAGCAGATTATCGCGATCGAAGATGATGCTAATCCCAGTATGACAGATTCCAACAAGTCGATTGGGTATGCTGGGGAAACCCCCGCACCCCTCGACTTTAATCCATTATTGAGCGAGTTACACAATCGAAGTCTCAATTTTCCCCCAGAAATGATGGGAATTACTCGTCTATTTCATCTAGATGAAAAAACCCAGGAGGATGTATTTCGTGCTGAAGTACGGGTGGCAGAAGCGATCGCCTCTCTAGAACAGGTAAACTATCAAAAGCGCCAAATTTACTGTTCTCAACAGCTACAAAACCTCAATCCAGCCACAGATATCAAGCTGATGGAATACTACTACCAGGAAATTCAAACCGCCGTCGAGAAAATTAGGCAGCTCGAACAAATACGTTTAAACTATGCTCAAGATCCAATTACTTAAAATTCTTCATGCTTCATCAAAGTATAAACAGGCGCGATTTCGTCCTTGTTCTTTTGCTTGATACAGAGCTTTATCCGCCAGAGCAATTAATAATTCGGGACTAGATTCAGCCGTGGGGATTAAATTATGTACTCCTAAACTAATAGTTACATAATCACTTACTACAGATTTCTCGTGTGCCACGTGGAGCTTATTAACGTTGACCGCAATTTTTTGGGCAATCTTCATTGCTTGTGCCGCATCAATATGGGGCAAAATAATGGCAAACTCTTCTCCTCCATAACGAGCCACTAAACCCGAAGTTGATTCCATAACCCATTCGATCGCTAAAGCAACCTGCCTCAGACAATCATCCCCAACCAGATGACCATAAGTATCGTTATATAGCTTGAAGTAGTCGATATCACACAATATCAGCGACAGACTTGCTTCTTGCTGCTGAAGCTTTTGCCATTCTTGAATTAAGTAATCATCAAATCGACGGCGATTGGCTACCTGAGTTAAACTATCAAGCACACTGAGCTTTTCTAATTCTCTATTTGCCTGGCTAAGTGCTGCCTGAGCCCTTTGGCGATCGCAAATCTCGTTATGCAGTTGAGACTCAACCAAGTCAGCATGTTGAGTTGTATTGTCTAACATAATTTCCAAATCTGCTTTTTCTAGGCGCAATTCCTCTATTTCTTGACGTAGTTGCTCAATTTGAAACATCCACTGCTCTTTAGCTATTTGTTCGTCTAATAGCGATCGATAATTTTCCAAGACGGTATTTGCAGGAGCAGCCAGATCGCTTTTGATGATGTTTTCGAGAATTTCTAGATCTAGTGGCTTTGATAGATAGTATCCTTGACCATATTCGCATTTTAAAGCTTTCAACTGAGATAGCTGATCCACGGTTTCAATTCCTTCGGCAACAGTATTCATGCCAAGATTACGCGCTAAAGTTACGATCGCTCGAACAATGCCTAAATTTTCCAGATTGTTACCGATACTGCTAACAAAAGAACGATCTATCTTGAGAGTATCAAACGGGAATTGATGTAAATAGCTCAAAGAAGAATAGCCCGTACCAAAATCATCTAGGGAAAATTCAATACCTAAAGACTTAAGCTCTTTAAGAATAAGAATCGTATGTTGGGTATCTTCCACCAAGGAGCTTTCCGTGATTTCTAGTTTTAAATTATGAGGATCTAATTTAGTCTCCCACAGAATTTGCTTAACTCGTGCTACAAAATTAGGTAGCTCTAGCTGTTTACTAGAAATATTTACGCTTACCTTCCATTCTACTAAGCCAGTAAACTGAACTTGCAAATTATACATTTGTTGGCAGGCTTCTTTTAAAACCCAAAAACCCAAAGGAATAATCAGTCCAGTTTCTTCTGCTAAAGGAATAAATTTTCCTGGTGAGATGATTCCTTTCTTTGGATGTCGCCAGCGGACTAATGCTTCAAAGCCTTTAATTTTATTATCTTGTAGAGAAATAATTGGTTGATAATGAAGTATAAATTCTTCATGCTTAATTGCTTTTCTTAAATCATTTTCTAACTGGAGTAAAGTTAAAGCTTTACCTCTCATGCAGTCGGTAAAGATTTGATAGGGGAATCCACTTTTTCTTTTCGCATCTGATACGGCTAATTCTGCATCTCGGAGAATATTCTCAGGTTGGGTATACTCTTTATTGCCAACGGCAATTCCAATACTTGCTTCAATAAAAACTTCATATCCTCCCAGATTAAAAGGTATTGCTAATTCGCGATAAACTCTTTCGGCGACATTAGTCGCATAAGAAAGATGTTCAACGTTGCTGAGTAAGATAACAAATTCATCGTTACCCATACGAGCTACAAGATCTTGCTTGCGGAGAGAATTTTGTAGCCTTTCAGATATAGCAATTAACAAGCGATCGCCCAAGATTCTACCTAAGCTACTATTGATGACCTTAAAGCGATTGACATCGACAAATAAGATCACAAACTCATAACCGATTCTCTGCTGACAAAAGCCAATTTCTTGTTCGATATGCTCCAGCAGTAAATTATAGTTAGGTAAACCTGTCAGGCGATCGTAACTTACGGAGGTTATCGATAATGGTTCACAGGGCAAATACTCAAGCTCATAGGGATGAATAGGTGCAATTTCAGGGTCTCGAATAAATGTAGAGTTATGTTCAGTTAGTTCTTGTCTAAATTCATTGGATATGTCTATTTTTCTTAAAACCACCTTTAGTTCTCCTAATTGTTGATCATTTATTAAAGTTGCTTTTGAAGGTAATTCTGGTAAGGCTGAAACTAACGGATCATCTAATAAACTTGACACCTGCAAACTAATCCAATCTCCGATCGCCGAAATATTAGTGTTATCTTCCAATAGTTGTTTGGCTTCTGGATTTAAAAATAAACAATTTCTCATCTCATCAAAAATAATAACTGCTTCGTAAAGGCTTTCTAGTAAGTCTTTAAAGTCTAAAGGCAAAGTAGCTTTTGATAACCGATCTAGATCGTCCAATTGGAAGCACATTTGATAAAACATTGGATCAATTGCAAATTTAAATGTTTAATAAAAAAAGGTTAATGTTGATTAAGTAAAATAAACTCATAACTAATATTTGGTTGAGAAGCAAAGCTCAAAATATTTGTTTAGCCAAATGCTAATACCGTATTTATAAGTTAAACGGATAACATCAAGGCAACTGTGATTTAGATCTAGCTTGTTTATTGATCGCTAAGGATATCAGGTATTAGAGATTAAATATCGATCGCCAATCCCGCTACAAAATTATCTAAAAAGTTTGTAGGACAGATTAATCATTTTTTAGATAACTTTACCGAGAGAAACGGGTTGATGAATCAGTGTAATCCACAATAATACTGAGAGCAAAATAGTCTATCGATCGCCATTGTTGGCAAGATCTCAGTTTTTTTAGGGAGATTTTGTCAATTTTTGCTCTGGAAGTGGGAACTATAGGGTGGTGGTTTTCCAGTTGATTACACATTGTGGTCAGGAGTTATATGAAAGCAATTAATCTCATCAAAAAACAACTTTGCACCGTTCAAACTAATTTAGAGTCAAGTTCATCTCGGCAATTGCTGAGTTTTAGCACCCGAACTAGCTTTGCTTTACTAATCGTTGGACTAATATTAGACAGCACGGCAACTTCTGCCTTGTCTCAAGCTAAAAATTCTTCTGCAAATAGCGGTTTGCTACAGCAAATTGAACGATATTCTGTCCCCGAACAAGACGATGCTTTAGGTCAAGTAACCAATGTTTCACAGTTAAGAGACGTTGCTCCTACTGATTGGGCTTATGAAGCATTACGTAGCTTGGTAGACCGCTATGGCTGTATTGCTGGTTTTCCTAATCAAACGTATCGTGGCGACCAACCTTTGAGTCGTTATGAATTTGCGGCGGGCTTAAATTCTTGTCTCAATCAAATTGAACGTTTAATTGCTAGTCAAGATATAGGTTCTGAAGATTTAGATGCCATGAAACGTCTTACTGAAGAGTTTAAAACTGAATTAGCTAGTTTGTCAGGACGCATCGATCGAATAGAGGGAAGCATTGCCTCTTTAGAGGATAATCAATTTTCTACCACCACCACCCTGGCGGGTGAAGCTGTCTTTAGTGCAGGTCATATATTTACTGGAGATAATGCTAGCGGTGAAGAAATAGATAGTGAGGTGGTTTTTGGCAATAGAGCGCGTCTGGCATTCAATACCAGTTTTACAGGAAAGGATTTATTACTTACGCAATTAACCTCTGGTAATTTTCCCTTTTTCAGCGATACGACAGGTACTTTTGAAGGTGATTTGGGATTGATTGCTGATAATGGTAACAACGTGGATCTACTAGTTGCCCTGTATTCTTTTCCTATAGGCGATCGCACTAATGTAGTCTTAGAAGGATTTGGCGGGATTGCTTTTGACTTTGCTGATACGATCAGTCCTCTAGACTTCTTTAATGATTCTGCCAGCGGTTCAATCTCTTCTTTTGGGGTACGTAATCCGATCTACAATCAGGTATCAGGTTCGGGAATTGGCATTCGCAGCGAACTCAGCGATAGCTTGGAAGTCAGTGCAGGATATCTGGCACCAAATGCTAGCGATCCTAGTAACGAAAATGGCTTGTTTAATGGCGCTTATTCAGCACTAGGACAGGTAGTGTTCAAACCAGGCGATCGCCTAAAATTGGGTCTAACCTACGTTAATTCTTACAATAGCAGCGATACTTTTGCGGGTAGTAATTTGGCTAACATCAATACCTTTATTGAAGGAGCAGTGGGGGAAACCGTTCCCGTCACTAGCAATTCCTATGGCGTACAAGCTTCTTATAGTTTGAGCGATCGCTTTATTATCGCTGGCTGGGGTGGTTATACTACTAGTCGCGTGCTGGAGGCTGTTACTGGAGAAAATGGTGTGAGCGTAAGTCAAGGAGATCAGGACGTTTGGAACTGGGCTGCTACACTAGCTTTTCCCGATTTGCTTAAAGAGGGAAATTTGGGAGGAATTGTCGTAGGTATGGAACCAAAAGTTACCGAATCTAGTATTGATTTTGCTGGACTAGCTGAGAATACCGATTCGGATACTTCGTATCATGTTGAAGCTTTCTATCAATATCAGCTAAACGATAACCTTGCCATAACTCCTGGTGCAGTCTGGATTACCGCGCCCGATCACGATAGTGATAATAATGATGTGGTTATTGGTACTTTACGAACTACCTTCACTTTCTGATCTTTGATTTTTCACAATTTGTTCGTTTTTTTACGATTAAAGTCTCTAAATTATGGCAATCGGAGACTTTTTTTTGTTCACTTTTGGAAAATAGCTGATTATTGCGATCGCGATCACAGCTTAATTTCTATTTTACTAAAACAATATATAAACAACCAAATCCTTTACGCTTTCATTACAAAGTAAAGTTATTTTGGTAAATAAAGAACTAGCTTATTTTAAAATTTTAGTCAACGATATCAATCATCTTATTAATAGCTTTAGCATCACATATCAGCCATTAATAATCGTTGAGAATAACTAAAGAGAGAACATAGATTATAAATTAATTCTCAAACAAATCTAATATTTTAAAACGAATAATTATGGCTACTTTTTCCGAAGAATTATTTCAAGAAACATTTGACTTCGAGCAGATTGAAAGTACCGTTACCTCTACTCTCCGTTTAGTTGTTAAAGGAAGGAATTGGTTTTGATCGCTATTTAAGAGAAGAAACTAAAGCAACTAAAATTGGTAACCATCGTTATCTTCCTTGGGGCTATGTCTTGATTCACGGAAAATATGAAGGTACTGGTGCAGAAGCCAAACACTTTGTTCACGTACTTAATGCACTAAACATGGTATTAAAGTACCGTCCAGAATCAGAAGAACAAATTACAGAATGGGTTTTAGAAGGGTTTAAATCTTTTGTCGGATTACAACAGAGTTTGTTTAGACAAAATATTCCAAGAATGTTTGACTATGAATCAATCTCCAGAAATATCTAAAGTTTATCAACATTCTTCATCATTATTAACCGCATAAGATACCATAAATTAATTTGCGCTTGAATGTGGCGGTGATTCTCATCACCGCCTTTTTTTTGTCGGCGCATGCAATTTAGATTAGGCATCTGTTTACAGAACTAACTATGGTAATCAATACAGAATTAAAATTTAATAAATATCAAATGCTTGATAAGCATCATTACATTAGTCAACATAAATTAATTGCCAATATGGCTGTTATTTCTTATACTTTTTTAGCTTATATCTGTGGAATTATTTTATTATTTGCATCTAATCTCATTTTGAATATAATAGGAGTATTTTTTATAACTCATAGTTTGGTTTTTTCTGCATATTTAACTCATGAGTTTATGCATGGTACTATCTTTAAGAGTCGTCGTTGGAATAACCTAAATTAATCTCAAAAAATATCTATCAATTTTAAAGGTAAATCAAAATGACCAATCTAAAAGCTATTTTTGGTTTGATAGCAGGTGCTATCTCTGTAGTTTGTTTTATTCCTTACATTATTACTACTATTAAAGGCACAACACGACCTAATATTGCTACATGGTCAACCTGGCTGATACTTAGTGTTGTGATTAGTGCAAGTTATTATTCTGCTGGTGCAATAAATACTTTATGGGTTCCGCTTTGTAGTGTGATAGGTCAATCAGTTATTGTTTTTCTAGCTCTCAAAAAAGGTGAAGGTTGCTGGAGTAATTTTGATAAGATATGTCTCTTTTTTGTTGGTATAAGTTTGGCTTCTTGGTGGCACTTTAATTCACCAATGATTGCTTTAGTTATGAGTCTTATCGTTGACTTTTTTGGTATTCTACCCACGATAAAAAAATCTTACGCAAAGCCAGAATCAGAAAATTTACTAACTTGGAGTTTGTATTTGCTAACGAGTGTTTTTTTAATCTTAGCTATTGAAACTTGGTCTTTTGCTTTAGCCTCATTTCCAATATATATGTTTGTCATAAACGTGACGATTGTGTCGTTGCTTCTTAAAAGCAAATTTTCGCCCAATGTATTTACTACCTAAAACATAGCTCGCTCAATGTGGAATATATATTTTCAAGATAAAACCCATCAAATATGAGTTTTATCGATTAACGTTATATTATCAAAACAAGCATTTGTTTTTCTATATTGAAGAAGATGTTAATTCTTTTGTTGGAGTGTAAATAATAACTGATGTGACGCACATGAGGTCGGAAACTTTGATGTTTCGTTGTCAACTAACGGCTGAAACTATAGAAGTCTCATTTGACTGCGTAACGTCAAATAACAACAAGATTACTATATAAATTCTGATGTCATCTAAACTTTTATCTAATCAAGCTTCTAATATAGAGAAAACTTCTGAAGTTAAACAAAAAAAAAAATACCATTTCGTTTAATTCTTATTCTTCCTTTTGTTGCTCAGGTTTTTGTTGCTGTAGGATTGACAGGATATTTATCGCTACGTAACGGACAAAGAGCAGTTAACAATCTAGCCAGTCAATTAAGAAATGAAGTAAGTAAAAGAATTAATATGGCATACTTGATAGCTACATGGCATCTCCTTTACAAGTTGTCCAAAATAATTGGAATGCAGTGCAAATGGGGTTGCTAGATGTAGAAGAGACAAAAACATTAGGTAATTATTTTTGGAAGCAACTAAAGACTTTTAAAGTAGGTTATGTGCTTTATGGTTTTGAATCAGGTAAGTTTTTAGCTACTGGATATTTTGATGATAACAATATCACTATTGATGAAGTATCTTCAGACTTGCATGGTGATTCAAGACTATATATATACAAAACAGATGACAAAGGAAATCGTGCTGGTATAGACATAGAATTAGAAGGAATTATTTTTCCAAAAAGAAGCTTGGTATACTGAGGCGATAAAAAGCGATGGACTTGTCTGGAGTCCAGTTTACAATTGGGAGACAACCATATCATTTGAATGTTG
>CAVRWR010000013.1:0-15110 GCA_963724445.1 uncultured cyanobacterium
AGCGAATTATATGAATAAAGTAGTATCATCTAGAGCTTTTAATAAGCTTGATACATATTTGTTCGTACGCCAAGTACGTTTTGTCAAACGTACACATCCCAATAAACCAAGAAAATGGAGACAAAAATACTGGGGCAAATTCAAATTTGGAAGCCAAGACAAATGGGTCTTCGGTAACAAAGAGAATGGTAATTATATGCAAAGATTTGCCTGGACAAAAATATCAAGACATACTCTCTTAAAAGGAAGTCACTCACCTGACGACCCCAGCCTAATTAAATATTGGGAAAAGAGAAATGCCAAGAAAGATAAATCCGAAGCAGTCAAATTCAACAGGAAACAGGAATATATAGCTTTTAAACAAGGGTATAAATGTTCAAAATGCGGTCAATCATTATTTAATGACGAACCATTACATTTACATCACATTATCCCAAAGAATAAAGGCGGCAAAGATGAAGTAAACAACCTAACTTGGTTACATATATACTGTCATCATAAAACTCATTACGAAAAAGAGTGATATTGCTTGAGCCGAGTGCTTGGAAACCTGCACGCTCGGTTCTTAGGGGGGAAGGGGATAGTAATATCCCTGACCTACCCGACTAAGAAACTGGAGCAAAAAGAACAACGCTGGATGAGAGCAGTTAACCATACTGTATCTCGTAGAATTGTTGATTTTGCTGATTGGCAGGATGCAGACTTGATTCTAGAAGACTTGTCTGGTTGTCGTCAGACGATGAAGCAAAGAAAGAAATCTCGCTCTGATAATGCTCAATCTCGTCATGCTTGGGCATACTACGATTTGGGTCAAAAACTAGAATACAAAATGGCTAAACTTGGGCGACAAGTCCATGTTAGACCACCACATTATTCTTCCAAAACATCCTCAGTTAACGGTGTTATTGGTAAACGCAATGGTCACTGGTTTGAATGCACTAGTGGCGCAAAACTAAATTCGGACTTTAATGCTGCAAAAAATCTCGCAATTTGGGATTATCGCAGTTGTCCGATAGATTTTGAGGTCGGGGGACGCTGCAACGCCGAGCAGCTTGTCCAACCGACCTGTTCAAAAACCTGTATTTGCAATGGATACAGATAATCTATTGGACGGGGTAATTGGCAATCCCCCAAACTCCATGAACATCGTCAATGGGAGAGCAAAGCACACGCAACTGTCTTTGTTCGATAGTACCATTTTCGAGACTAGACGGGAGAATCCAACGTGCTTTAGGTTAACGTAGCGATAGCGAAATTAAACGCAGCCGTTGGAGTGTCAATACCCCCCATTCTTCTCTAATTTTCTCGATTACCTGCTTAAGATTTTTGGGATTTTGTTTGACCCACTTTTTAATCTGCTGCTTTTGCTGGTCATTAAAAATTTCTTTTCTTCCTCTACCAACCCGATTGTACAAACCTACTAATTTATACTTTGACCAGTTGTTTTTCCAGTTGTATATCGTTTTTCGGCTAACTCCAAAGATTTTGATTAATTCTTTGAGATTGTATTTTGAGTTGCAATACCTTCGCCAAAAGAAGATCAGAAAACGTAGCCCCTGTCAAGAGGTTTTGAGCAGGAGAGAGTGATTTATGCTAGTTTTGGAGTCTATTCAGGTGAAATATCCGTAACAGGAACCGAGTGAATCGCTCCGAGATTAGCCACCTGATTCAAGATGCGAGAGATTAAAATAGGCTCTGGTTTTTGCGGAAGTAATTTAATGACTTCGTCAACATATTTGAAGGCTCTATAGCAAGCCTTCAAGTCCAGGATACTGAAATGTGGGTGGTGGTCTCGTCGAAAGTCCCGTAAGAGCCGACGAGAGAGATTGACCATAAAGAAAGCCAGATTCACCGCATTGGTTACAGCGGTTTGAGAGATATTCATAAAATCCTCCAACCCCCAGAATTGTTTGGCGTCACGGAAATCGAATTCAATTTGAAACCTCAAAGAGTACAGGTCGATGAGCTGATCGAAGGTGAGCGATAAGTCCGTGGAGAATAAGATGACATGACCTTGTTGTTGGGTAATGATATGGGTTTTGAGTACAATGACGACATTGAGGGGTTGGGCAAATTCCTTGTGGAGCACTTGTACCTGATAGTGGTCTAGGCGCCAGTCCTCCTCCGTGGTGGTATGGCAGAGAAATTGCTGGGGTATAGATCGAGGGTTGAGTTTATCACCGTACTTGCGACGAGAGTTCTTCCCCTGATAGGGCAAGTATAAGGCACTGTCATAACGCAACTTGCTCACTAGATGTAAACCTAGATGACGGGTCATTTGTGCTGCATTATTGTGACCAAACTTGCCATCGAGCAGCAAATATTCGAGGGGAATCGTTCCTCCCATTGTACTCAGCAAAGCGGATAGCATGCTTCGGATATGCAACATTTCACGCGAAAGGTTCACCTGAGTTTTATCCTTGTTCTTGGAGCCTTTGGGACGACCTCGGTTGCCCTTAGTCCGAGAGGAAGACTTTGGGGGAGCAGCTTTGGCTTCTGGCACAGGCCGAATCACCTGTTCAATCCGCAAGGGATAGGATTGTCTTTGTTCCAGACCCACCAGGGATAGAGCAAAGAACGCCAATCCTTTCACGGGGCGACTCGCCAAACTGGAAAAGAACCAATCCACCCCATAAGTCTGATTACCCGATTTGGTCGTAACCACTTCATCTCCAGCAATAGCGTACTTTTCCTGGGGACAGAAACAATGGGTACGAAAGAACACCCACATTAGGGTCGGCCAATTCTTGGGGCTGTAGAAGAATCGCTGAATAGTTCGATAACTCCCTCCTTTTCCTCCCCAGCGGGATATCCCCAGCATTGTTACTCGGCCACTCATCGCTAACATTGCTTGGATAATGCAACTGAGATGCTTTAGGCTGGTGTTGTTGAGTTCAAAGGTCAGACAGCTTAGGAGTGTTAGAATTTCTGGCATGGGCTTGGCGGAACTTCGTTTAGGAGTAAACCTAGTTTCCTACAAAAGCCCTCTTGACTTCACACCAAAATTTGGCTCCTCATTTGGCGAAGGTATTGGAGTTGATGAGTAATATACAGTGCGCTCTAGCTCTTACTTGGTAGTTTTTACTTTGGCGGTACAATCGCCACAATACTTTGATTGTTTCTGAACTCAGTTTTTGCTCTAAATGCACTAATATACTCTCCTCTCAAGCTTCTCTTTATCATTGAGCCTCTCCCCTAAATAGAATTTAGGGGATTCAGGCTAGGAGTTGACATTAGCTTTTAGCTCTACACAGCTTATCTGGCTAACGTTTCCTAACTTTGAGTCGAACTGCTCTGAGGATGAATGACTCAGCCTACTTTCAGACACGCTTACTCGTTTGCAGTTTATTTGAAATTCTTGCCATGCCGACTTTAAGACTGACTCCAGCCTTTCCCACCCTTGCAGAGCAGATTGCAATAACAAGTTATCTTCGTCATTTACGTATCTCGCTAGAAATGCACTAAACAAATCACGGTGCATTTCAAAACCACTGTTGTCTTTATGCACTCTTTGAGATAGAGATTTTTTGATACGTTCTCCGTTCAAGTGAGTTTGAGATAATGCGGTCTTTCTAGTCGAGAATTTTTGGAATGAACCGCCAGCACTTTCAGCCTTGCGTTTCAATTCCGATTGTACAAAACCTGGAGACTTAGCACCTATAGCTTTGCCATATCTTTTCTGCCATCCTTTGACAGAGACATTTTCTGTTTTAATTTGTTTGCCATGACGCAATATTTCATTGACGATTTTTCGGTTTTGGGATTTGGCATAAGCAGACTTTCTTCGCTCTAGGTTGCTTTTAGTAAGGCGGTCACGTACATAAGTTTCAGAATTATCCCATGTATGCCGTCCTTTAATCGTCTTTCCTTTTTTGGCGATGGTTTTACGACCTTTTTTAGCCTCGAAATCAGGATAATAATTACTCTTATTGTTTCTACGCCGAGAGCGTTCCATCTTTCGTTGTAAACGTCTGACTTGTTTTTGGTAACTAGGAACATTTTCGGCAAACGGCAATAATCCTGCTTCGTTATCGCCCACGAAAGCTATATTAGAGACGTTTAAGTCTAGACCTATCAGACCGCTACTTACATAGTTCTGAGGTTTTTGATAAGGCAAACCTTGGTTAATCAGTTGAACATACCAACGACGTTTACCTTTTAGTTCACGCCATAAAATACGAACGTATTTGATTCTAGAATCTAGTCCATGTTTAATAACTGGATTTAGCCAATCAATGATGGGAGTAATTTTGAGCTTACCCCAAACTAATTGGTTGTCCTTAAATCTGATTCCTTGTTTATTAGTCTTTCCCTCAACTGAACGGAAGCGAGAAGGTACTTTAAACCGTACTTTTTTGGCACGCCCTAATAATACTTTCTCGCTTGTATTAAAAGCTCTGGTAGCTAACTTCTGTTGAGTATTAGAATCAATGTTTTCGGCAATCCATTTTGATTTATTAGAAGTAAATGTAGCAAAAGAATGCAATTCGTATTCTGAATAACGGTAGGCTTTCCACGCCTGTTTGAAGGCAGTAGTTCTAGCTTTTCCTTTATGCATTTTTTTAGCTCTAGTATAAGCGTCGGAGCTTTTTACCAGATTCATTCTGACCATTGCTTCGTGCAAGCAGGCATTATAAAGCTGTCTACCAGCTTGAAATCTAGCCAGTAGGATTTTCTCAGTCCTGCTATCAACTGTAAGAGGCACTTCGGTAATGAATGAATTGGTTTGGCTTCGACGCATTTAAATTACCCCTCGATTAAATATTCTTTATTTAATCTGGATTTTGCTATGCGCTTGTTAGCCTTTTCAACAAAATCAGCACCTCGTTTTTTTATTTGCTTGGCGTAGGACTGAGCCTCGTCGTACAAGCCATCAACTATTACATGATGCTCACCATTGTCGTCTGCCTTTAAAGCTTGTTTTATCCAGGACACATATTCAGAAGTTAGTTTCTGTAAATCCCGTTCTTCTTGAGATTGACGACTCCAACCGTTCAATGAATCCAACTTTTCACAAGTTTTCATTTTGTGCCAGAGATAAAATGGAGTACCATCTTTTAATGGAGCAGATTTCGCAATCTCTTCGGTTAGTGCCAAAGCAGTTGGATTTTTAGTTGAACTATCTTTCAAACCCAGTTCAATTAAAGCTTTCCCTACTGCAATGGCACTTTTGCCATATACCAAACCTATTTCTTTTTGGTTTTTCCAAATCCTTTTGAACTTGTTTTTTGATTTTCCCATCGCTTAATACTTGTAATTCTGCTTGATTCAATTACAATACTGTATATAGCTATGACCTGTCAACAAAATGAGAAAAGATTCTAGAGAATACCGACATAACAAGCATTCAATAGGCTCGGCTACTGTACACTTGATTTGGATTCCTAAAAGAAGAAAGCCTGTACTAACAGGAAAAGTTAAACTTCGATTAAGTCAAATACTTACCGAAGTAGCCAACGAAAAAGAATGGATTATTAAAGCTTTGGAAATTGCTTCAGACCATGTTCACATACTAGTAGAACACGACCCAAGAACACCCATAAATTCCATAGTCAAAGCCTTTAAAGGTCGTTCCAGTAGGTACTTAAGACAAGAATTTCCCCATTTACTAAAGTTGCCAACTCTATGGACTCATTCATATTTTTATGACACTACTGGAAAAATAAGCACCGCAAAAATTCAAGAATATATAAACGACCCTCATCATGGATGAATATTCACGGGCAATAAATTGCCTCGCGTTGCGCTTCCACCCCGATATAAATACCGCTCCGCTTCGGGGCTACCGCGCATCCCGTACTATCCCGTGTAAGTTGAGCAGCTTCATTTCTTGGTTAGAGACTTTGATGCCAGTTTTATAGTTCCGTTCATCAAGTTTCGCTTTAATCTTGAGTCCTGTTTTGGTGGTGGTGTTAGCAATGAGACTAACAACAGTAGCTCTATCTATCAAGGGTTTTCCACGCCAATTGACCGAAATAAAGCTGAATAAGCGATGTTCTATCTTGTTCCACTTGGAAGTGCCTGGAGGGAAATGAGAGACATGGATCTCCAAATTTGTTTCATTGGCAAATTGCTGTAACTCTCTCTGAGAGAGACGATTTCTTGAGCCATTGCTACCACCACCGTCTGCGTTAATGTAGAGGCGTGTGGCTAATGGATAAGTTTCTTGTCCTATTTCAGACCACCAACTGCGGATGCTGTTGACGGCAAACTCGGCTGTATCACTACTGATACCTACACTTACCCAGCCTTTATTTTTGTCTAGATTGTAGACACCGTAAGGAGCTACTTTTCCTTTTTCTTGATCGAGAAAATCATAGACATTCACTTTGGGAGACTGGGCTTTTTGATGATATTCACGCCCTGCATTTTTGTAATTGCCAATCAGTTCTTTCTTCTTTGTATCTACAGAAATCACAGGCTGTTTGGCTTTCTGAAATTCCTTGACTTTGTTGTTGATTAAAGAAAACTGGGCATCCCGGTCGGGATGATTTCCTCCTTCAATAGTCTTTCTATTGGCTTGTAGAGAATATCCTCGTGCTTCAAGCAAGGTGCAGACGCTACGCTGAGAAATCTCATATCCTTTTTCTTTCAGTGCTTGGCACAGTTTGAGGGTACTTTTGCTTGTCCATTTCAAAGGATTCTCTGGATCACCTCGGGTTGAATCCTCTAACAGCATTTCTAAATCTTTTTCCAAGTTGGGGTACAAGCTTGTCAAGCATTTTCTATCCCCTCCTGACTGACGCACTTGACCTGACTCTAATAAGTCACCCTCCTCAATCTCTTTTATCCCACGTTTAATTGTTTTATAATCTAAGGCTGTGGCACGATGAACTAATGTTTTGCCACCATGTCCCAGCCGTCGAGCCTGAAATCCTGCCCATTTACGACGACCCTTTTCACTCAACTCCCCTTGAAGAACATGGTATTCTTCTTTCAAGCTTTTTTCTATTTGACTCTTACGTTCCTGCATACAAAACAAGATAGCAATCTTCTTCAAATTTCGGAAGTTATTTTTGCTAGCTCCCTAAGCATTTAGAATATCAATGGGTAGATTACCAAAAAGCTAAGGAATTACTTTATTGGGACGATAACAAAATAGCTTTATGGGAAATAAATAAAAAAGTTGAAAAACTATGATTTGTTTTGAGAAACAAATCATAGTTTGTGAGAAAACATAATTCCTCTTCTGTTGAATATTTTGAGCTAGTCTAATTTTAATAACGAGATCGTCCATATCATACCCATAATCTTAACTTGTATATCCTTTATCGATCGCTAAATTACTTCCATGGGCTGCATCAACTGCCAGCCGATCGCATCTTTCGTTTTCGGGTATCCCTGCATGAGCTTTGACCCAGACAAACTCGACATCATGAATCTTACAAAGATCGAGTAATTCCTGCCACAAGATCGGGGTTTTTCGCCATTTCTTTACTATTTCTGCGCCAGCCGTTAGCCTGCCACTTTTTTGCCCAGCCTTTAGTTACGGCATCCACAATATATTTGGAGTCACTGTGCAGCTTGACCTTAGAATTAGACTTGAGAGATTCTAAAGCAGCGATCGCTCCCATCATTTCCATCCGATTGTTAGTAGTTAGCTTGTAACCAGCAGAAAGCTCCTCACGGCGATCTCCATCAATGATTACCGCGCCATAGCCACCTTTGCCAGGATTACCAGTACAGGCACCATCAGTGTAGATAATAATAGTGTCTCCTGGAGTAGAAGAGTTAGACTTAGATTGAGACTTGGGTTTGAAACTAAGCTTCGGTTTAGCTGAAGATTCTGTTTTGGCATTCGGCTTAAGAGTTTGGACGTAGTTTAATAACTCAGGCAACAGGAATTCTGGTAACGCTTCAACTTCTGCCACGATCTTGCTTTTGTAATCCATTCCCCGTCTTAACCAACTAATTTACGCCTTACATGATAGTTTATTTGAACTTTGTAGTAAGGGAGATCGACCGCTCACCCTTACTGTAATTATCTACTGTTGCATTATTTAACAAATATCCACAACGATGTTAAGACAATTGAAATAACCAAAGACCTGATTTCCCTAAAGAATAGACTTAAATAATAAGAACCAAATTTATCTGCAATAAGTATGCCTACAGTAGATGTGCGTGGAGTAGAACATTATTACGAGTGGATTCGTCGTTCAGAGAATTCTACCAAACCAGTAATGGTATTTATTCATGGTTGGGGAGGATCGGGAAAATACTGGCGCAGCACTGCCGAAGCGATCGCCGATAACTTTGATTGTTTACTATACGATCTGCGGGGTTTTGGTCGTTCTACTTTAGCTGCCGATGCACCACAAATTGGCTACGCCATGGAAGATTATGCTGATGACTTAGCTATTTTGCTAGATACCTTGAACCTCAAGCGAGTATATATAAACGCTCATTCAATGGGAGCATCGATCGCCACTTTTTTCCTCAATCGCTACAGCGACAAAGTACAGCAGGCAATTCTTACCTGTAACGGCATCTTTGAATATAATGCTTTAGCTTTTGCAGCATTTCACAAAGCTGGTGGCTATGTCGTCAAGTTCCGCTACAACTGGTTTTTGAAGTTTCCCTTTGCCGACAGGATGTTTATGGCACGGTTTCTTCATCGTCCAATTCCCAAGAGCGATCGCCTGGATTTTTTGGCAGACTTTCTCATGGCAGATCGCGAAGCTGCGGCAGGCACAATCTACACTTCCGTTAGTAAACAGGCTGTAGAAACTATGCCTCAAGAATTTGCCAAGCTTACTGTGCCGACACTAATGGTATCAGGAGAAAAAGACATAATCATTCCAGCTAAAATGGGTAGACAAGCAGCAGCTTTGAACGACAAGATTAAATATGTAGAACTAGCAAAAACAGCCCACTTTCCGATGCTGGAAGACAAAACCGCTTACTTGAGTACAATAGGGGAATTTCTTCAGGTTAATAGTGCCGTAGCCTAGATTGGCAATTTGTACTAAAGATTTACTTATGATCTTGTAGATAATTATTTGCCATAGTTTTTAAGCGATCGCCTTCAAAGATGTAGTTGTCAATCAACTCTTTCATCTTGATCTGAGGCTGCTGTGCTTTTTGCTGTTGCCTCCTTTGTTGAATTTCAGCTCTATTTCCCTGCCTAGTTACATGTCTAGCAAGATTATGTTCGCCAAAGATATGTAGTCCAATAGCTGCTACTTCATCCAAACCAAAAGAAGCTTCTGGTTGTTTCATTTCCTTGAGCTTTGTATTTACTTCTTGTTTAAACTCACGAAGTTTCAATTGTGCTTGATTAATGCGCTTGAGTTGCTGGCGTACCGATTGAGGATTGTCCAAATCAAGGTAAAGTTGAGCTGATACTTGTTTAATTTGTTGAAGATTAGTCATGGTGCCAAGATTAAAAAAATTGCTTTCATTTTAGATGAGGGAAATTAAAAATAGTATTTTGATGGAAAAAATTTAAAGTACATGGCAAACAACGCTGATTTATCAAGTTCGTTTCCAGATCGTGAATTCATTGTCCAGCTAGAGCAAATAAGCCAAGAACTACTATGGTTAAGCGAAACAGAGTATCCATTCCAAATTATTTATTGGCAAGATGCAGACAATTTCAACGAGAATAATTTGCTGCAGCATTATAATTACCCGCCTGAAACAAAAATAGCGATTCAAGAATTCAACTCCTTTTTTGCTTCGGCAACGAAATCAGAGACTTGGCACAATGAAGAGGAGCAAGCAGAGGTAAAAAAATATCAAGCCTTGACCGATTTTCTCTCAGCCAACTTGACCGATTTGCGAGTCTATCTGCTGGGAGAGATAGAAATAGATGTCTATATATTAGGCAAAACTACACATAAGGCGATCGCTGGCTTAGCTACCAAAATAGTGGCTACCTAATCAATAAATAGTCAAATGTTTCCAGGCATATTTTTCCAGCGAAACGCTATAAGAATTGACTTTGCCTGAGACTTTAACTCCTTCTGCCTTTAACTTTTCCTTTTGTTGAGGGACATGAGGTATTATCTTGCCCTGAGAATCTACAACTCTATGGAGTGGATAATCAATAGGCGCTTTTTTTAGATAGATGGGTATCGCCCTAAAATAGCTTCTGTCTACACCAATGCATCTGAGTATCTGTTTATAGGTAACGACTTTCCCTTGAGGAATTTGCTTTATGTAACCAAGAAAGCGCTCGTAAGGTATTTCTGATAAAGCAGGATAATAGTTTGGTTCAATAATTACCTCGTCTTCTGAGGCGATCGCGCCACTGGCAACAACGACACCCAAAATACCTCTGTAACGCTTTAAACTTTTAATCGAATCAGCCAAATGAGCCACTCGCCTACAGGGTTCACAATAAAAAGTTAATCTAATTTCTGCACCACTGGAAAACGAAAGCTTTGCTCCAGGTTTAAGTAATTGAGACTCTGCCAGATCCAATACCATATTTTCTCGCAATTCTCCTGGTGAGATCGCCAGTCGATCCAAGTCGGCGCTACAAACTACCAAAACTTGTCTAGGACTCATCCCATCACTGTTAATATTTCCTGCAATACCAAAACCCTGAAGTAAATCCAAACAATTAACTTTAGATAAAACAGCTTTATGCTCTCGTTTAATAAATAGGTCAGTTACCAAAACATCAGCGATTGCCATGACAATTATTTAATCATCAAAAATTTTAACCTAGTTGATAAGCAGACAAACCATCTGCGTTCATCTGTGGATCTAATTATCAGAAAATTCTCCTTCTGTAAACCACTCCTTGATTCCCTCAGCTAAAGTCTTAGCCAACTCTTCTTGTTCTTCTTCATTTGTAATCCATTCAAACTCTTCAGGATTAATCATAAAACCCAATTCCAGTAGGATTGCTGGTGCAGTATGAGGACGAGTTAACGCTAAATTATTCCAGAAAGTACCTGCATCAGGACGATCTAACTCTTCTACAAGATAGTCATGTAAGAACATCGCAGGAGCTTGAGCTTGAGTATTGTACCAAAAGGCGCTAATTCCTCTAGTATTCTCGACATCACCATCATCAGGTAAAGCATTATAGTGAATAGAAATAGCTAAATTGGGCTGAATTTTAGCGATCATTGCTACTCTTTCTTCCAGCGATACATCTTTATCTTCTTCTCTGGTTAAGTAAACCGTTGCGCCTAATTTCGTCAATTCTGTCCTAACTAATTTAGCCATCGCTAAATTAATTTCTTTCTCAGGATATCCTGTAGGTCCCTTTGAGCCTAATTCTTCACCACCATGTCCAGGATCGAGCAGTATTTTGACATTATTTAAAGGGCGATCGCTATCGAAATCACTTTCTAAATCAGTATTTGCTGATGACCAAGCTTTGGGAGGATGGCGTAAAGAGAAAATCAGATTGGAGCCTTCATAACGCAGATCGTAACCCCACTGCTGGCGATCGCGAAGTTCAAAAGTATAGTCAATTTGGGTTGGTGATACCTGCTGCCAATCAAGGCGTTTAATTATCGGATCGGCATCGAGACGAATTGTATCAGTTTGAGCCGTTGTATTGTGCAGAGTCAAAACTATACTATTTTCTTGCTGTTTTACTTCTACTGGGACGGGTATTTGAAGCGGGAAAATAATTTCAGTTGCCGATTTTTTCTGTTTAGCCACAATGCCTCTAACTATGGACAGAGGTGGAACATTGCCCAAGACAGGTTTAGTCTCTTCAGCCTTAATCCATGCACCATAGTCAAGCCGTAGCCATTCACCTTCTTTACCTGTTACCCTGGCTCTTGCACCTTTGGGCAAGGGAGTTAAACGAGAATAATCAGTACTGGCTCCTGTTCTAGCTACACCAATATCTGCACTAACTTCTACTACTTGAATATCCTTGGGGGAAAGAATCTCGATCTTTCCTGGACTTTGCTGGGTTACGGTCTTATTGTTCTGTTCTAGTGTAAATATCGGTTTGCCATAGTTGCGAGAAACATCAAGTACAGTACAGCCTTTATATTGACCTAAGTTTTTTTTTCCTGGAGATAGAGCCTCGGATGTCAACACCGCTGAATTAGCGGGTAACTCAACTGATTCTAGCTGAGGCATAAGTAAGATTTTACTTTTGCCTATTTGCACAGATACTTTCGCATTTGGTGGAGCGATCGCGCTTACACAGACTGGTTCATTCGGTAAGCGAGCGATATCTACTGCTGGAGTTAAAGCATCAGGGGGCAAAGCTAAAGTTTTGGGAATATCTGGTTGACTACTGATGCGAGTAACCTTAAGTTCTATTTTCCGATCTTTTTGACGAATAATAAAAGTATTAACTCCAACTTTCAAAGGAAGACTGGGGGCAAAATGTCCTAAGTTGCTGCGATGCTTTATTTCCTTGCCATTGATTAGAACAGGTGCTTCAGGAGATGCTGTACCAATAAAAAAGATTTTCTCGGCGATCGTTTCGTGTTTGGGAGGTGGATAAACTACAGACAGGGGAGACTCTGCCTGGACAGGTGAAGCAATTCCTATCATGCTGCTCATCAGCAGAACATCGCTCAAAGCTACCACACCGAGAAATCTTTTCATTTATTTACCTGGGTATCAGATTATTTCCATCCAGAACGATCCATAATCTTAACCGCATTGGCGTTGTTTTTCCCGTAAGCAGCAACGTTAGTGGTATCTTCCTTAAACTCGCCAAAGCTTTTTACTACTTCCTTAAGGGGTGTTCCTTCTACCACAGGATATTCATTGTTTTCTACTGCAAAAAATTTCTGAGCTTCTGGACTAGCAAGATATTCCAGAAAAGCGATCGCATTTTCTTGATCTGGAGCATTTTTTAACATTCCCGCACCACCAACATTAACATGGGTTCCTCGATCTTTTTGATTGGGAAAGATTACGCCAATTTTGTCAAATATTTCTGGTCGATCTTCATATCTAGCTAAATAATAAGTATTGGCAAGAGTAATGTCTCCAATCCCTGCTGCTACGTCCTCAATATTTCCTGTATCAGTACTCTGAGGAGGACGAGCTAAATTAGCGACCAATCCCTTAATCCATTTTGCTGTCGCTTCCTCTCCTTTTGCTTCAATCATTCCAGCAACTAAAGACTGATTATAAATATTACTGGATGAACGCATTAAAATTTTGCCTTTCCATTGCGGATCGGCTAAATCTTCGTAGTCAGCTATCTTCGTCGGATCTACTTTATCCTTGTTATACATGATTACTCGCGCCCGTTTACTAAAGGCAAACCAAAGATTGTTAGGATCTCGTAAATTAGCAGGAATATTTTTGTTTAAGACGTCTGAATTCACTGGGGCAAACACACCTGCTTGTTCCGCTCGCCATAATCTTCCTCCATCAACAGTAATTAAAATGTCTGCGGGGCTATTTGCACCCTCGCTTTTGATTCGCTCAATCAGTTCATCATCTTTGCCTTCAATCAAATTGACCTTGATACCCGTTTTCTCAGTAAAACCTTCATATAGCTGCTCATCAGTATTGTAGTGACGAGCAGAGTAAATATTTACCTGTCCGCTTTGTTTCGGTGCTTGTTCTGTTTTGGTTTCGCCTTGGGATTTTTCAGACTTAGTTTGGCTACAGGCAACAACTATCGCTGCTGTACTAACGCCAATAAAAAAACGCCGAGAAAGCTTAGTTATCTGATTATCCATAAAAATTTATCAAGCTATATCTTCAAGAGAGAGAATATTTTTAGACTTTCCATCATACAGCTTTTGCTATTTATTCTCAATAAGCTTAATTGTGTCAAATTTTAAAATAGATAGATGCTAACCAATCTTTTGCAATGGAAAACCTAGGCTTTCTCTTTGGTCTAAATATAATTGAGCAACTTGTCTAGCCATACTGCGAATTCTACCTATATAACGAGTTCTCTCCGTAACAGCAATAACTCCCCTGGCATCTAATAAATTAAAACTATGAGAACATTTGAGAACATAATCCAAGCTAGGAATTACTAAACCACGTTCAATTAGCTGTTTAGCTTCTTGCTCATAAAGACTGAACAGGCTAAATAGCAAATCAGGATCGGATGCCTCAAAATTATAGGTACACTGTTCTATCTCAGCTTGCAAGAAAATATCACCGTAACTAAGACGATCATTCCAGCTAATTTTTGGAAATGCGTCCACATCCTGTAGATACATCGCTAATCTCTCAAGACCATAGGTAATTTCGATGGAAACAGGACGGCAATCAATTCCTCCACACTGCTGAAAATAGGTAAACTGCGTCACTTCCATACCATCTAACCAGACTTCCCAACCTACACCCCAAGCACCCAGAGTAGGAGATTCCCAATTATCTTCTACAAAACGAATATCATGATCTTCTAGATTAATTCCTAAAGCTTGGAGTGATTCCAAATAAATGTCCTGAATATTATCTGAAGATGGCTTAATTAAAACTTGATACTGATAAAAATGTTGAAATCGATTAGGATTTTCACCATAACGTCCATCAGTTGGACGACGACAGGGTTCTGTGTATGCTACAGACCAAGGTTCTGGACCAATTGCCCGCAGAAAAGTTTGATGACTCATTGTTCCTGCACCTTTTTCTGTGTCATAAGGCTGAACAATAATGCAACCGCGATCGCTCCAAAAACTATTTAACGTAGCTATTATTTCTTGAAAAGATAAAGACATAAGAAAATACTCTTTAAATAATCTGCCCAAACACCATAGCATGACTGACTTTGGTAGAGATCACAAAAAAAAATGAAAAATAATTAAACTAAAGGGGTTGACTTATTCTTTCATTATCCCTATATTGGTAAATGCGCGGTTTAAAGCAGAGATGCCCAAAACAGCGAACAGAACCTAGACAATACAATAGTTTGACGGTTTTTTAAACACAGAGCTTTTTGGATAAAAAAGAATAAAAATCCACCCCAAGAAGACTAAGAGGAGAGGTTGTAACAAATCTTAACAATTAGACTTTAAAGGAATGGTCGAAAGAAAGGAAAAGAGCGAAACATCAACTTGATTGAGAACGAAATAGTTCATCATGGAGAGTTTGATCCTGGCTCAGGATGAACGCTGGCGGTATGCCTAACACATGCAAGTCGAACGAAATCTTCGGATTTAGTGGCGGACGGGTGAGTAACGCGTGAGAATCTGCCTTCAGGA
>CAVRWR010000014.1:0-23164 GCA_963724445.1 uncultured cyanobacterium
GGTATATAGATCTTTGATTATTTCTTCTGCTTGTAAGAGTTCGGCAAAGGAAATCGGCTGACCTGTTAGTTTTTGTACAGCCTGGTTTAACTCTCCGTCGCTAAATGCCGTATTGCCGATAAACTTAAACTTTTTAACGGTAATGTTCCCTGGAATTTCTGGAAGTCCAGGATTAGTTAGCGTCGGTGTCGGTTCTAATTCTACTGGTGGCTTTGGTTGTGGCTGAGGATTCTGAATCGGCGGTTCGGGTGTCCTGGGTGGAATAGGGTTGGGAAAAGTTGTTGGCTCAAAGTCTTAGCGGGTAATGTGGCTTTTGAGCGATCGCTGGTGTCACTTGGCTGAAGATCCGCTAGACTCATTGCCGACGTTGTTTTTCGCTGGCTGGTCACTAATAGGGCTAACATGACTGTAAATATAAGTCTCACACTTGGCAATAGTCTGGTTCCGCTCATGTTTGATTATCTGCTGTGGTTATTTAACCGATCTTGGTTTGCTTTTTTCTAAGTATTTGTACCACTAATGATTAATTAGACTTAAACTAATAAATTAATTACCGTAAATGGCTAACATCACAAGACTTGGTTTATTTAGATTGATTTAGGCGATCTCTCTAGTTCTTTTTGCATAGCTAGCTGGCTACTTTGAATCATCAGCATAAACATTTCTGAAGTAAAAATGTATTTTTAACTAATATCACGTTTTGCCCCTTAAAAAAAACTGCTGGGGATAAATAATTGATTAAGAACCCAAGCAGCTAAAATCCAATAAATATTTATTACTATCTATTTACGTAAACTCTTGAATATGCTCCAAACAATTCTCAATAATCGATATCAAATTATTAAAAAGTTGGGTCAGGGTGGTTTTGGAACGACCTACCTCGCAAAAGACAATTTAACAGATGGTTTTTTATGTGCAATCAAGCAATTAAATTCCGATCGCGCGGATCTTGAAATAGCTCAAAAATTATTTAAACGAGAAGCAGATACCCTGTTGCAACTCCAAGAAGTCCATCAAGTACCAAGATTTATCGATTATTTTGAGGAGTCTAATAGTAATTACATTGTTGAAGAATATATCGAAGGTTCATCCGTAGATGATTTAATTTCCCATCATTGGAATGTGGCTAATATTGCGATATTTCTCTGGGATATTTTATCAATTTTACAAATATTACACAGTAAAAACATAGTTCATCGCGATATCAAACCTTCTAATTTAATTCAGAGAAAAAAAGATAATAAATTCACTATTATCGATTTTGGGGCGGTTAAAGAAATCGATCTTAACAGCGATCGCATACCAGAAACTTGTATTTATCATCAGGGTTATGCTCCCCCAGAACAAATGCAGGGTATGCCTCGATTAAATAGCGATATTCATGCCTTGGGCATGACAGCAATTCAGCTATTAACCAAAATATCTCCCGAAGCAGTAATCCGTGATGCAGGCGATCGCGCGATTTCTCCTGAATCTAAATTAGCACCTTTATGGCTAGTAGATATTTTAAATAAAATGGTGCGGACTGATTTTAAACATCGCTATCAGTCTGTAGAAGAAGTTTTAAAAGATCTCGGTCAGAGAAATCGCCTAGAACCATTAGAGAAGATAACCGCCAACAGCTTGGGTCTTACCGCCACCCAGATCGACCATCACCAGAAAAAAGTAAATTCTGCCCAACGCAAACATATAACCAGATATTGGTATGTTCCATTATTACTAATACCAATCTTGCTCCTTGCCAGTGAAGCGATTAATCCCTGGCTGAGAACTAGGTATTATCTCAATCAAGGTAATAGTCTACTAGATGATAATCAAGCCCAGGCATCTTTAGGCAAATTTCAACAGGTAATCGATCTACAGCGAGATTCGTCTGCTGCTTGGAAAGGTAGAGGTGATGCTCTGTTTACCCTGGGTCGTTATTCAGGAGCATTAGAAGCTTATAATAAAGCGATATCGATTGAGCCAAATAATCTGAAAGCCTTAAATAATAAAGGCAAGATTCTCTATCAGCAGGGAAAAATTCCTCAGGCGATCGCTACTTACCAGCAAGCCATTGAGATCGATTCTGAGGATGCGGAGGCTTGGAGTGGTCGGGGTTTAGCATATATGAGCAACCAACAGCCCGAACAGGCTTTAAAATCTTTTGAGCGGGCGCAGCAGATTAAGCCTGAAGAGCCAAATTTTTGGCTGCAAAAAGGGCTAGTTCTGCGGGTTTTACAGCGTCCTCAATCAGCAACTGAATTTTATCAAGAAGCTCTTGCTGTTTACGATGAAGCTAGCGATCGCCATCAAAACGATCCTTTATTTTGGACAGATCGGGGGTTTGTGCTGCTGCAACTAAATCGTCTGAAAGATGCTTTTGCTTCTTACGATCGCGCCTTAACGATTGATAGCAATTTTTATGAAGCATTGTTAGGTAAAGCCAATGTCTATAACTCGGTTAAAGATTACGAGCAGGCATTGCTTATTTTAGACCGCGCTAAAGAAGTTCGTCCCCAAGACTACCAAGTTTGGTATAACCGAGGTAATCTATTGCTTCAGGCTCTTAATCAACCAGAAGAAGCCTTAACATCTTTTGCACAAGCAACTAAGCTCAAGAATGATTTTTATCCTGCTTGGTTGGGACAAGGATTGGCGTTAAATTCCCTGCAAAAATATAATGATGCCCTATCAGCTTTGGAAACGGCTGAAAAGCTAAATCCTCAAGATCCCTATATGTGGATGAATCGAGGTATTGCTTTGGAGGCAATAGGAGAAACCAGTGCTGCCTTAGAATCCTATCAGACAGCAGCAATTAAGCTAAAGTTCGCTCCTGCGAATGAATACCTTGAGCGATTAGAACAAAAATTAGGAGTTTAGTTTATTTCTGAGTCGCTGATGATTCTTCGATCGAGAAAGAGGGTGATGACCCTCTCACACAATATTTCTTCAAATTTAAATTTGTCCAGCTTTTATTACAAAGCTTTGATTACAATGTGTCTGTCGCGATCAAAATAGATTAGATCTTGGTTTTGAAAATCTCCGAGTGTTCTAGTAACAGTGACTCTGGTGGTATGAGCCGCTTCTGCCAAATGCTGATGGGTAAAGCGTACCTGCAATCTTACACCATCCTCAATTTGCTGTCCTATTTCCAGTTTGAGCATAGATAATAACTGCCTTAAACGCTCTTCTATTCTACTTACCCCGACGATTGCCAATAGATGTTGAGATTTTATTAGGCGATCGCTAAATTGAGCGAGAAATTGTCTGGCTAATAAAGGGTGTCGAACTAGGTCATGAGAGGTATAACGCTTGGCGTAAACGTCTCCTAAAGCCACTGCACGATAAAGCACCGAGTTATCGACAAAATTGCCCAAAACTCCATTTGCAGTTATCCATCCCGAAATTATTTCGCTGCCATCAGCCTGAATGCGACTCAATTGCACCACTCCCCGATAGACTTGCCAAATTCCTGAGTCGGAAACAGAAATTTCATCTCCTCTCTGGAATTGCAGTAGAGGTAATTCTTTTTCTCTGCATCCCAGACTTAGATTCGAGTTCAGTTGTGGACTTAATAACATAATTCAATTAATTGTTAAGCAATGTATCCATATTAACCTCTAGTTTAAAAGGATAAAGTAAACAGCTAATGTGCAGAGGGTTAAGCTTTGGATATGTCGAGGGTTCAACGGATAATTTTCTAGATGGATCTCTGGTTTATTCCTAGTTTAAATTTTGAAGTGATTAGTCGTTAGTTGAAGGAATTTTCTTTTCATCGCAACCAGGAACTCCATCCAAGCTATGGCTGGAATATGATAGAAGGTAAAAATATCTCCGTATGCCAGATTTGCATTCTGATGGTGTTGCCAGTGCCTTTCTGGAGTAGTAATCCAAAACATTCGGCAAATAAAAGCGATCGCCTTGGGGGTGTGCCAATCAATTATCGAAACATGTCGCCAAACCACATGCAGTTCACCCAAAATCAAGCCTAAAATTGTGCCAGCAGGAGAAATTTGCCAGCCAATTGGAATAAACAGAAAATATGGTAATGCTCCTAAAAAACCATCTAAAATCACTAGAGGATTACGGCTTAAAACTGCGTAATGAATGAAGCTACGATTTTTACCATGGTGAACTAAGCCATGAAATTTACCAAAAACGTGTTCTGGCACATGATAAAAGAAGGTTGATAAAAAGTCTCCAATAATCAGTAATGCCGTAGCGACAAAGATTGATTTAATAATATACACAGCTAGCTATTTAAACTACAAAAGCCAGCTTATTTGCTATTAGTTAAGACTGTTTTAATAATTATTTAAATTGTGATTCATAAAAGATTAAATTGCCGATATACCCCTTTCCTGAGTCCTAATTCTAATTGTTTGGTTAATATCAGAAACAAAAATTTTACCATCACCAATTTCTCCAGTGCGAGCAGCTAAGGATATTTGCCGAACAACCAAATCTACCATTTCATCTTCAATCACCGCTTCAATTTTGATTTTGGTCGTAAAATCAACGCGGTATTCTGTACCTCGGTAACGGGTTGCAGCACTTTTGTTGTGTCCAAAGGCTTTGATTTCCGAAATTGACATGCCGATAACCCCAGCAGAGAGCAGATTAAACTTGACATCATCAAGCTTATGGGAATGAATAATTGCTTCGACTTTTTTCAATTTATTTACCTCAATATTATTTAGTATTATTTAATGCTATTGCCAGAACTTGTTAATATTGTAATTTTAATGGTCATCAAAGATATTATTAACTTTAAAATTAATAAACTTGACTAATGGGAACAGAAATAGAACGCAAGTATCTGGTTAAATCAGAACTATGGCGATCGCAAAAAGAATATTTACAAAGTCAGTCAACCGATCTTGGCAAGAGATTTGGTGAGAGATATTGTCAGGGTTACATTCCGACAGATAATGGCACTACTGTAAGGCTCAGAACTATTGGCGATCGAGGATACATAACAATCAAAAGTAAAACCGTAGGATGCACCCGTGCCGAATTTGAATATCAGATTCCGTTTCAAGATGCTCAAGAAATGTTGGATAGTCTTTGTCCAAAACCGCTAATTGAAAAATTTAGATATAAAATTAATCTTGACGATTTAACCTGGGAAGTTGATGAGTTTCTGGGAGAAAATGAAGGTCTGATTATTGCCGAAATTGAACTCAAAGACGAGAATCAGACAATAAATATTCCTCACTGGATTGAGCGAGAAGTAAACGATCAAAAATACTTTAATTCTTATCTAATTAAACATCCTTACAGTCAATGGGAAGATAAGTGATTACTGATCTATTAATACATGTGTGAAACCTTAATTATTTTTAGCCGTTATCCTGAAGCTGGCAATACCAAAACCCGCATGATTCCAGCCTTGGGTGCGAAAGGTGCAGCAGATTTACAACGACAAATGACAGAACATACTTTAAATACTGCAACTAAATTGGCATTGTCTCGTGATACTACCATCGAAGTTCACTTTGCAGGTGGCAATGTCCAGTTAATGTCTCAATGGTTGGGCAAAGATATGCAGTACGTTCCTCAAGTTACAGGAGATTTGGGTAACAAAATGCGATCGGCATTTGAGCTTGCTTTCAATCTGGGTAGTAAGCGGGTAGTTATAATCGGTATTGACTGTCCCGATATCGATCGCGCGATCTTAAATCAGGCATTTGATGCAATACAAAAGCAAGATTTAGTTCTAGGTGCAGCGGCAGGACGGTGGATATTATTTAATCGGTTTGAGTCATCCTGTGGCACCGCTTTTTAATAATATTAGTTGGGGAACAGATCGAGTTTTTGCTCGGACGGTAAAATTGCCCAGCAACAAAAATTAGACGTTCATTATCTTCCTACTCTAGCTGATGTCGATCGCCCTGAAGATTTAGCAATTTGGCAGAAATATATTTAAGATCTGTATCTATAATTAATAGCAACTAAGAATGAGTTATTTTCGTCCTGCGATCGCCACAATGCAAGGCTATATTGCCTGGAGAACAGCCAAAACCAGGAACTCCAATTATCAAGCTGAATACTAACGAGAATCCTTATCCTCCTTCACCAAAGGCGTTAGAGGTATTACGCAACCTTGATAGCGAATGGTTACGACGTTATCCCGATCCTTACTCTAAAGATTTTTGCCAAGCCGTAAGCGAAGCACTAGATATACCTGCGGACTGGATTATTGTCACGAATGGTAGCGACGATCTGTTGAATATTCTAATTCGCTCCTGCGCTGAAGGACAAGAACGTAAGGTAGTTTACCCGATGCCTTCTTATGTGCTTTATCGAACCCTAGCATCAATCCAGCCTGCATCAGTAGTAGAAGTCCCCTATCCTGAAGATTATCAACTACCGATAGATGAATTAGCGGCGGCGCAAGGTGCAGTAACTTTAATTGCCACACCCAATAGTCCATCTGGTCATCTTGTACCCCTAGATGATTTACGTCAGCTAGCTGAGAGGGTTACAGGTATTTTAGCTATTGACGAAGCTTATGTAGATTTTGCTGATTATTCCGCCTTATCTTTAGTCCAAGAATTTGATAACGTAATTATTCTTCGCACCCTTTCTAAAGGTTATTCCCTGGCAGGATTACGTCTCGGTTTTGGCATCGCGAACCCTAAGCTTCTATCAGGCTTATTCAAAGTCAAAGATAGCTATAACGTAGATGCCTTAGCAATCCTGGTTGGTGCAGCTGCAATACAAGATCGAGCTTATAAAAATGTTTGTGCCGAAAAAGTAAAGCGATCGCGCAGTAAACTAGCAATAAATCTTCAACAAATCGGCTTCAAAGTCCGTGATTCTCAAGGCAATTTCTTACTCGTTACCCCACCAGATAATCGGGCAAAAGCTATCTATCAGTCTTTAAAATCACAAGATATTCTAGTCCGCTATTTCGACTTACCAGGATTAACGGATAAATTACGCATTACCGTAGGCACTGAACAACAAAATCAAAAATTACTCCAGGCGATCGATCTTTAACCCATTACCCGTAGAGACTACCCCTGTTAAGGTGAACGTTTGTACTAAAACAAATTAACGTAATCTGGATGCAATTGAACAATAACTAATGCCATCTTCACAAAATAAGAGGATGAAAGGAATTGAACCATGATTAGTGCCATTTTTGAACAATTCGTCGAAGCAACACCTGCAACAGTAATGGTTAGAGGAATCATGGAGCGGATTTTTGAACCGACTGCGCTAAATGAACTGTTTAAAACTCATGCAGTTAAGCAATATACAAGAGAGTTATTGTTTTCTAACGTTGTCAGTTTGATGAGTTTGGTAGTGAGCGGGATTCATCCGTCGGTTAGCGCGGCATATAAAGCATTAGAAAAAACGATGGGGGTTTCACGCCCTGCATTATATGGGAAACTCAACGGAATGGAATTGGGTATTTCTCAAGCATTAGTTAAATACAGTGCTGAAAATCTTCAACCAGTAATAGCAGAATTAGACTGTCCTCAAGAAGAATTACTGCCAGGATACGACCTCAGAATTGCGGATGGAAACCATTTAGGAGCAACCGAGCATAGGCTGAAAGTATTACGAAATAATCTTTCAGGAGCATTGCCAGGACAATCTATTGCGGTACTAAATCCACAAAAAATGTTGGTAGTGGATATTTTTCTTCATGAAGATGGTCATGCCCAAGAAAGATCCTTGTTGCCCTCAATTTTAGAAACAGTCACAGCTAAACAAGTTTGGATAGCCGACCGTAACTTTTGTACCCGTCAATTTTTGTCTGGGATTGCAAGTCGAGAAGGTTATTTCATAATCCGAGAACATAAAGGTTTGCCTCGACAAGAACTTTCATCCCTGGTAGAAATGGGAGTAACCGAGACAGGCAAAGTACTCGAACAACAGATTAAAATCACCTATGATGACACCAGTTTAAACTTGCGCCGAGTCGTGGTTAAACTCAAGCAAGCTACCAGGCACGGGGATACAGAAGTAGCCATCCTGACTCATTTATCTCCATCAGTTGCATCGGCAACCACTATAGCCAGACTATATCTTCAACGATGGAGTATCGAAGGAATGTTTCAGGTAATCACAGATACATTTAACTGCGAACTGAATAGTTTGGGCTATCCCAAGGCTGCTTTATTTGTCTTCTGTATAGCGATAGTTGCTTTCAACATTCTCTCTACCGTGAAAACTGCCTTGAAGTCCGTTCATGGAATAGGCAAAATTAACGCAGGTTTATCGGACTACTATCTGGTCGAAGAGGTACAAGGTACATTTAGGGGCATGGCAATCGCTTTACCTTCACCACTTTGGTTACCTTACCTGAAGATGAATACAGTTGAATTTGCCCAGACTCTCAAGCAGTGGGCTGTCTTGGTTAATCTCAAACGCTTTTCTTCTTCTCCTAGAGGAAAGAAAAAACCCAAACCCAAACCCAATTACGACCCCAAACATCCTCATGTTTCGACTTTTCGCCTTCTTCGGCAGCATTAATAGTACAATAGTACAAATGTTCACCTTAACAGGGGTAGTATTTCAATCCTAGTTCGGAAGTTTGAGGAAAATGTGAGCTAACCAAAAACCAAGAGCAGTGCAAATGTAAAAGTATATCGAATGTAACTAATTATTCCTGGAGGAGAATGTCAACCTGCTTGCCGAAAATTTCTCCACAAGTTTCTCAGATTATTTGTCTATATAAAAAAGTAGAGTATCCAAACCGAGTAAAAAAACTTCTTGTTAATAGGCTTGATACAAACTCGACTAAAACTAGAGAAATTAATATGTTTAACAAAATTTTGGTAGCAATGGATCGTTCGCCAGCGAGCAGGAATGTTTTTGAGTTTGCTATGTCTCTGGCAAAAGCAACTGGAGCAAGCTTAATGCTGCTGCATGTTTTATCTTCTGAAGAAAAGGATTTTCCCATTCCGACTATCTACTCTGGACTAGAATACGAATCCTTTTGACTCCGCTCTCATAGATGCTTATCAAGAGCGGTGGCAGAAATTTGAACAGGAAGGGCTAAAAATTCTTAGAGGAACTGCTGAAGAGGCAACCACAGCAGGAATTAGCACCGAATTTACTCAAAATATGGGTAATCCTGCCCATAATATTTGTGACTTGGCGCAAACCTGGTCGGCAGATTTGATTTTGGTGGGTAGTAGAGGTCGGACTGGGATTAAAGAAATGTTTTTGGGCAGCGTTAGCAACTATATCACTCACCATGCTCCCTGCTCGGTTTTGATCGTCCATAAACCCACTGATTCCAATTCTCAATTTCATGAGGGCAAGCAAGAGAAATTAACCTTTTCTACTACTTAAGAGTCAACTTTTGGCAAACGTGTCTCTTTCTCTTAAATCAAATTGGGATAGATGTCCTAAAGAAAGATGCGGTGGGTATATGCCCTAAAGGATTCCCTACGGTCTCGAAGCAGTATCCGTGATAGACGACACCTTAGATGCGGCAAAAAGAATGCCTTTCTCGCTTCGCATATAGTGTAAATCGACAATGGTGCTATTGCTAGTAACTAAAATCCTTCGCCAAATTATTGGACTGATACCTAGCGTGCGATCGCTTCTGAAAATAATTCTTGTTCCAGCTTTTTCGGCTTGAAACTCCTGAGAAAAGCTAAAAATAGCGTTGATCCAAATTACCGCCCAAATTGCCCAACCCAATTCGGGAGTGTCGGAAACAAAAGCAAGTATACCAGCCACCCACAGCAGCAGTGCCATAAAGTGAGTCAACTGATCGAGAAACCTCAGTAGCAAAGAGCGACGAGGCGGTTCGGGTAATTCGTTTGCACCAAATTGATTTAATCTAACATCAGCTTCACTATCGGCAATTCCTTGGGCGGAAAAAGATAATCCCTGCTTGAGCTATGAAAAACAAGGCAGATCTTCAAATAGATTTCTACGGACTAGAGAAATCATTTTTAAAAATAGATCTAAAGTTACCGCACAATTGGAGCTTAAAAAATAGATGTGACAAGCTAATGCTATTAGTGTGACAATTGTTTGTCAGCTAATGTCTGACTCAATGTGGAAAGCTGCCAAAGCCTCTTCTAAGTGATTGAAAAATCGATTGGCACCGATTAAATCTGTTAGCCCATCGCGATCAAACTGTACTTTTACCTCTGGGGAAAGACCAGATACCACAAAAGCTATATGCTGCCTGGATAATTCTTTGACAACATCGCTCAAGGTTTGGAATGCAGAATAATCGATTTCAGTAATGGCTCTTGCCTCCAAGATAAACCAATATACAGGTGGTTCGGCACTTTTTACTAGGCTTTGTACCTCTTCTGAAAAGAAGCTCGCATTGGCATAAAATAAGTCTCGGCTAAAACGGTAAATAATCAAGCCAGGTGCTGAGATACTGCCCATTTGCACGGGAATTGACTGCCAAAAATTATCGGATCTAGGAATAATAATGGCTGAATGGGGTCGATAGCTATGGCGCACGTGCAAAATTAGCGACAGCACAATTGCCAAAAGAATACCTTGTTCGACTCCGACAAAAACCACCGTCGCAGTAGTAACAACAGCAAGATAAAATTCTTCTAGATGAGTTTTGTAAATCGCGATCGCGCCTTTAATATCGATCAGCCTAAGTCCAATTGAAAAGACGATCGCCGCTAAAACAGTATTAGGCAGATAGCTGATGGGCTGAGTAAGAAAGAGAATAACTACTAGCACCACCACCATAGTAGAAAGTTGTGCTACTTGGCTGCGTCCTCCTGCGGTATCTACTATTTCTGTCTTAGTAGGGCTACCATTAACGACGAATGTGCCAGTCAATCCTGCTGCAAAATTAGCAGCTGCCAATCCTTCCAAATCGGCATTCTCTCTAAAGTTCTCACCGTAGCGAAAGGCATAGGCACGGGATGTAGCTGCACTTTGGGCAATAATAACAATACAGCAGGAAAAGGCAATTCCCAATACTTGGGGAATTTGGCTCAAATTAACTGTCGGTAAAGCAAATGAGGGTAAGCCACTAGGAATAGTCCCGACAATTGAGATGCCAAGACTGGCAAAGTCAAACAGCCAACTGGCAATAATCGCCATTACTACCGCCAACAATGCCCCTGGGAATTTGGGCAGAAATCTCTCGCATAGCTTGATAGTAGCCAGGACGGCTAGAGAAATGACGATCGCCAGTGGGTTAGCGTCAGGGAGACTGGCGATCGCATCAAAGATTTGTCTAACAGGGTTATGTGCTTGACTTTTGATATCTAGTAATCCAGCTAATTGACCAATTGCCACCTGAATTCCCACCCCAGTCAAAAAACCAACCAAAACAGTTCGTGACAAGAAATCTGCGAGAAACCCCAGCCGAAACAGACGGGCTATCAGTAATAGTCCAGCGACTAGAATGGCGACTAATTCTGCTAAAGCTAAATATTGAGAACTATATAAGGGTGCAAATTTTATCAGACCAGCAGCTAAAATCGCTGCGGTAGCTGAATCAGCAGCAACAACTAGATGGCGAGAGGAGCCAAAAACAGCAAATACTAAAGCTGGTAAAAGAAGCGTATAAAGCCCTGTGGCGATGGGTGTTCCCGCGATTTTTGTATATCCCATAACTTCAGGGATACCTATTGCTGCCAATACAATACCCGCCACAATATCATTGCCGATTGTGGCTTTTTTCCAGGGTAAAATCCCTTGAAATAGACGAAATCGTCTCTTTGTAGGATATTGGGCTGTCTTGGCGTTCAGTTTCTTCATCTATCTAGTATCGATTACCTTTGCCATTTATCGTTTAGCCTCCGACGTGAATTCCTGGTCGTAATTGAGGATCTGTTTCTGCCCGACGCAACACTTCGCGAGTTACTACAGCGGTATCTCCCTCCCCGAATAAGAGGAAGCGCAGCAAATATTGAACGGGATTTCCTTCAGACCAACCGAAGTAAGCATGGGGTAATTTGCCTGTTCGATCTCTAATCTGAAGTAGCATAGCTGCGATCGCATTGGGAATGGCTGCACCTTTAGCTCGCAAAATATGACAGTTACCAATCTGTAATCCTGTTACGTAAACCGTATCAATAAAATTTGAAGCGTCTACAATTTCTATTTCCAGAAACAAAATCGGTTCTGAATCAAACAGATGATTATCCGCTCGTACCTCTTTTTCTTTGGCGATATATTCCGCTTCGTTTCCTTTATCTCGGCGATGAGCAATCAATTTAACAGGATGCTGATTTGCTTCGGCGATCAAGCCCAATGCAGTCTCATCCCATTCGATTTGCTCGACTCTTAGCTCAGTCGATCGCCATACCCTAGAAATCAAAGAAGTAATAATGATTGCGCCAATAAAAAATGCTGCAATCTTAACCCCATCTGGTCTTTCAACAATATTGGCGATCGTAGTGTAAATAAAAACTAGAGTAATTAAACCAAAAGCAACTGTTGCCTTATTTATCGCTTCTCCACGGCGATGATATATCGATAAAGTTACCGCATAGGCTGCAGAACTCATTAATACCAATACTCCTGTAGCATAAGCACCCCCTTGAGCATCGACGTTGGCATTAAATAAGATAGTGACGATAAAGGCGACCGCTATAAAAACCAATACTAATGGTCTTCTTTTTCTCGCCCAATCAGGAGCCATGCCATAGCGAGGCAGATAGCGAGGAACTATATTTAACAGTCCTGCCATTGCCGAAGCTCCAGCAAACCAAAGGATTGAAACAGTGCTGAGGTCGTAAACCGTACCAAAAACACTGCCCAAATAACGATGATTACTAAATTCAAATGCCATCGCTGTTCTCCTGGCAATATTAGGGGGACACCTACTGTTTCAGCATTATCTTCTACAATTCCAAAAAATGCGACACTAATTTATGTGCCGTCCTTAGATAAGCTAAAGCCCGCCCATTAGCTGCACCTCCTGGTTGAAATTCGGCGGGAGTAATTAACCAAGTTGTAATTAAGCTGCTTAAAAGCAAAAAGAAACTCATGGTTACTGCTGCTACGGTTAGTAACCTATAGGTATTGTGGATTCTACCCTGTGGATTTGCTTCCGTGTCCCTAGAACTTCCTTCTACTAGAGGCATCACCGCTACTCCCGTCTCAAACCCAGATAGTCCCAAAGCTAATTTAGGAAATAGCAACGCAGCAATTCCTATCATCACTAAAGGATTGCCGTGAGCTTCAAATAAGCTATTCTGCCAATTGCCAATCACTCCAGGGTTTTGGATTACTTGTTTAATCCCAACGCTAATTACAACTAAATTTAAAGATAGATAAACCACAACTAAAACTACGGCAATACCGATCGCATCATCAAACCCTTTGAGAAAGACAACACCGAGTAAAGCAATCAAAATCAAGGTCAAGCTAAGATTTTGTCCCTGTAAAAACTGAGAAATTAATGGGTTTTCAATTAGATGTGCCGTAGCATCGGCAGCAGAAAGGGTAATCGTAATAATAAAGTCGGTTC
Source organism: uncultured cyanobacterium (assembly GCA_963724445.1). GTDB lineage: Bacteria > Cyanobacteriota > Cyanobacteriia > Cyanobacteriales > Xenococcaceae > Waterburya. The sequence continues at coordinate 13,421 of CAVRWR010000014.1, forward strand.
CGACAAAACCTAATAAAAATAAAACTAATAACTTACCCTGCCACCAGGGTAAAAGATGTTCGAGCATGGCAATCGAGCCTTCTCCGCGAGGACTGAGGGTTGCCACTCGGCGATAGATGGGCAGTGCGCCAAACAGGGTGAGCAAAATGAGAATTAAGGTGGCAATGGGTGATAATGCCCCTGCTGCTAATGCAGCTATCCCTGGTTGATACCCCAGAGTTGAGAAGTAATCAACCCCCGTCAAACACATTACCTGCCACCAGGGGTGAGTCTGTGCTTCTTTGCCATGATGCTCTTCTACCAGCAACCAGCGACCAAAACGCCTACGGTATTTTTTCCAAGGCATATTAAATGCAATAGTCTTAATTGATGCTGGTTTTATTATCAAGGATTAAGAGAGAAGCGATCGTGAATTTTTAAATGATACATATTTATCTTGTGCCACAACATCAAAATCAGATTGACACTGCTCTGACACATAGGCTGACTAAATTAGTGACTGTTGGCAATTAAATCAGAAGAAATACATATTCTCAGCATTAATTAACCGATCTAAGACAGATTTAAGACTTCAAGCAGTATCTTTATTGAACCAGATAAACTCTATGAATAACCCAATTTTTGAACATATTGATCGCTCTAATGAGTGCGTAGATTGTTTATATCCAGATGAATGTAAGTCTATAGATGCAGGCGATTGCGCCCTAAAGAACCTTGTCCTGAAGGATATATCGAAGTGTATCCCTTTAGGGACACCTTCGGATATACCCTTGTGGTATACCGCGACCCATAAAGCTAGCGGTCGGCATCGCTCTGAAAAACTATGCTGGCATTCAATCTATAATTTAATATCGGGTTTCATTCCTTCTCCAAGAGTACCTAGTACAGCTATTATTGCTTTTTTACCTTTAAAGTAAATTTTCAAATTGTCAGAGAAAACGATTTTTCGGTTTGACACCAGACATATTTATGGCTGACACATTAGCGACACAACTCCAGTAGAAGATACTCATAGTTTGAATGTGTAACTGCTGGGGAATTTACAAATGTCATTTTTAGATCGCTACGAATTTGAGCAGATTCTCGATGAAGATTTAACTATCAATCGCAACCAGTGGCAGACTGAATTAGCAAGCAATTCTCAACCACAGTCATTGTTAACTCCCAAAAGATTCGGGGTAAATATTGGCAAAGCAATTGCACTCAGTTTATTGGCTGCTAGCTTAGGACTTACCATGCTTAATCGACCCAGCTATGCTCAACAATCCCAGTCACTAAAGGAGCAATCAAATTTTACTACACAGCAAAAATAACTGAGTTCGAGTGAAAGAATTTTAATTATTGGTTCAAGTCATTATGGATAAAATCAACAATAATAACTTAGAAAATATTTCGGCTTCCTCCCAATTGGCTTCTAATAACGGAGCAAATCGGGAAACTACTCAAAATTCATTAGACGAAAAATTACCTCTCAGGGAATGTCAGCAACTGTCACCGTAGACTTAGAGCAGCGAAATGACACCAACCAATAAAACCAGAAACCCGATTGCAGATCGGATTAATCCCAAGTGGTTAAAATGGGCGATCGCCATTACTGTTTCGTTGGGGGCGATTCTCGAAGTATTAGATACTAGCATCGTTAATGTTGCCCTTCCTGATATGCAGGCAAATTTAGGGGCAACGATTACCGAAATCAGCTGGGTTATTACGGGGTATGCGATCGCTAATCTGGTAATACAAACGGGCATAATGCAGCGCAAACATATTATGAATTAAAAGCCAAGAAGCACCGATGGTAAGTTACTATTTTCTCCGATCCACTTGCAAATAAAAACTATTTAAAAGCTAATAGCTGTCCTAAAGGATTCCTAAAGGATACCCCCATTCGAGGGCGACGCGAAGCTAGTGCTTTAGTGCAAGCCGCTTCGCATATAGCTTCGCGTCATAGCTAGGAGTAAAGCTCCTTTACTGATATATTTAGCATGATCACAAAATAGTATATTTGCCATGACCATTTTGGTTACAGGAGGAGCAGGTTATATCGGCTCTCACTCAGTCCTATCACTACAGCAAGCAGGTTACGAAGTAATCGTACTGGACAATCTGGTCTACGGTCATCAAGACTTGGTAGAAGAGGTATTGGGAGCTAAATTGATTGTGGGGGATACTAGCGATCGCCACTTATTACAACAGGTATTTGCCGACCACAAGATAGATGCAGTCATGCATTTTGCGGCATATGCTTATGTCGGAGAATCTGTAACCCAACCAGCAAAATATTATCGCAACAACGTTCTGGGAACTCTTACTCTTCTAGAAGCGATGCTTGAAGCGGGGGTGAATAAATTTGTTTTTTCCTCTACCTGTGCTACTTATGGTGTTCCTGAGTCTGTACCGATTACCGAAGATCAGCCTCAAAACCCGATCAACCCCTATGGTGCGACAAAATTGATGGTTGAAAGAATACTGCAAGACTTTAGTTCGGCATATAGTTTACGCTCAGTCTGCCTACGCTATTTCAACGCTGCTGGAGCCGATCCAGAAGGAAGATTAGGTGAAGATCACAATCCTGAAACTCATTTGATTCCCTTAGTTTTGCAGACGGCATTGGATCACCGTGAATCGATTTCCATTTTTGGTACTGATTACGATACCCCCGATGGTAGCTGTGTCCGAGACTATATTCACGTACTCGATATTGCCCAGGCTCATATCTTAGCGTTGGAATATCTAATTAAAGATGGTAAGACTGACGTGTTCAATTTGGGCAATGGCAACGGCTTTTCCGTAAAAGAAGTAATCGAAACAGCCCGCAAAATCACAGGCAAAGAAATTAAAGCAGAGACAAGCGATCGCCGCCCTGGAGATCCTCCCGCCCTAGTTGGCAGTGGTGCAAAAGCCCGCCAAATCTTAGGCTGGCAGCCTCAGTATTCTGACTTAGAGGATATTATCGCTCATGCATGGCAATGGCATCAAAAACGCCATCAATAATAGCTCTAAATGTAAACCTGTTGCTCAAAGGATCGAGCGATTTTGATTTAAATAAGGTACAGTCTATGGGTTCTGATTTTTATTGCTGGCTAGTTGAACCTGACTAATTTGAGACATCTGCATGGAGTAATTCATACTTAAGCCCAAATTAGATTTCAGTACTATTTTGATAATAGTGTTATAAATTTGATTACATTTAATATCAAACTAATTGTCATGAGTACTCATGTTGTTACGGGCGTTGCAGGATTTATTGGTTCCCATTTAGCAGAAGCTCTATTGAAACAGGGTATTACCGTCATTGGTATCGATCAATTCAACGATTACTACGATCCTCAACTGAAGTACCAGAATATAGTTAATCTCAAAGAATTTTCCCAGTTTAAATTAATCAAAGCCGATGTTGAAAAATTGGATTGGCAACAGCTTTTGCAATCAGTTGATGTAGTTTATCATCTCGCAGCCCAGACAGGAGTTCGAGCTAGTTGGGGCAAAGGGTTTTTAAACTATACCACCAGAAACATTAATGCGACTCAGATAATTTTAGAAGCAGCCAAAGAAGTCAAATCTTTAAAACGAATTGTCTACGCCTCTAGCTCTTCTATTTATGGTGATGCAGCGACTATGCCCACACCAGAAACCCTGTGTCCTCAACCTGTTTCTCCCTATGGCATTACAAAACTAGCAGGGGAACGTTTATGTTGGCTATATCAACAAAATTTTGGAGTTCGGGTCACCGCTTTACGATACTTTACGGTTTATGGACCACGCCATCGCCCAGACATGGCATTTCACAAGTTTTTCAAAGCTGCAATGGATAATGATGCCATCTCTATTTATGGAGATGGACAGCAAACTAGAGATTATACTTTTGTCAGCGACATCGTAGCAGCTAATATGGCTGCGGCAGAAGTTCCTGAAGCAATCGGCGAGGCGTTTAATATTGGCGGTGGTAGCAGAGTAACCTTAATCGAGCTACTAGAGATCATGGAGCAGGTAATGGGAAGACCAATACGCAGAGATTATATCGAACAGGCGAAAGGAGATGCTCGCCATACCAGTGCAGATATAACCAAAGCCAAGAAAGTTTTGGGTTACGCTCCTCAAGTTTCTTTGACTGAAGGTTTAACCAGAGAATGGGAATGGATTCAAACTATTTATAATAATTAAAAGTATAATTTTTCAGGATTTGGTTTTCAGACAAAAATCTTGTTCATCAGAATTAGAAAGGAGAAATATTATAAATCGCGAAGTTGAGATTGCTTTTCTTCAAAATGAAACCTCCTAGCATCCAGAAAATTATTTTTGCCAATCGATCGTATTTTGATAGAGGTGTTCGTATTGGTCAACTATCGAAACTAATGAAAAATTCTCGACAATCCTAGTTCGAGCAGATTTACCTAGATTTATTCTGGCAGATGAGTCCAAAGTAAGCACTTCTTGCCAGGCTTTAGCCAAAGCTTCAGGATTTTTTGGCGGCACAACTTTTCCTGAATCTCCCACAATCCAGCCTGAGTCACCAATGTCGGTTACGACACAAGGAACTTCACAAGACATGGCTTCGCCAATTACCAAAGGAAAAGCTTCACCATATGCGGAGGAAGAGGTTAATATATCCAAAGCAGGGGTAATTTGCGGAATATCGCTACGCTGCCCCAAAAGAAAGACATTATTACCGATATCTAAGGTATCAATTAAACTTGTTAGGGCTGGATTTTGCTCGTCAACATTGGTTCCTACCATAACAAATTTGGTTTCAGGATATTCTGCCAACAGTACTTTGGCTGCTCGTAGAAAGTTAGCATGATCTTTCATGGGATGATATCGTGCCACTGAGCCAATCAAAAAGGTTTTATCGGCAATATTTAATTCTTGGCGAAATTTTTGTCTAATTTCAGTCGAAGATTGGAATTTTGAGGTATCAAAACCATTAGGAATTACGCAGCTATTGCCTTGAGAGTAACCAATTTTCTGATGTTGAGCCTGACTTTTTTCCGAAACAAAGGCAACTTTTGCCGCATATTTGGAAGACCAGCTACCAAAGCGAATTATTATTTGAGTCAGAGGTTTTTCCGAAGATATGGCATGGAGGGAGTGGTGGATGCTCCATAGGACAGGAATTTTACGATCGCCAAAAAAATTAAAAAACTGCGCGGCTAAGTTGGCGTGGTACATCCAGCCTTGAATTAGATCTGGCTTTATCTGTTTGATTAATTCAGTAATCCGTCGAGCCGAATTTAGGGTTGGTTTTCCCGCCAGCATTTCCACACAATAAACAGGGATATTTAACTGCTCAATTTGTGTGCCATATATTCCTCGATCCATTAAAGAAATTACGCTAGGTTCAAAGCGATCGCGATCGATGGTAGACAATAGGCTATATAGCATTACCTCCGCTCCCCCAGCTCCCAAGCCAGTAATGATAAATAATAGTTTGATTTTCTGGCTGGCAGTAACGGTAGGATTTGAATCTAGTTTCATTTAGTTATATCACCTCACAACAATATGTATTATATCTGTACTCAAAGCCCAATCAGCAAGAAATTTACTTAAGATATTGATTCCTCAAGCAAGTTGGTTAATTTTGCGACCCAATTTCAATCGCACAGCATCTAACACAGCGGGGTCTTGATTCCAATGATGCATATCTTGAGCAACCTCTCTTACTGCCTTCATAGCCCAGTCCCCATAGCCCAGTCTTTTTAAAATTTCAATGTATTCATAATCTTCTACTCCTTCTCGAATCCATTTAAGTCTCATAGAGGGAACTGCTCCTTTGACACCAACTTGTTTCCCTGGATAAATTAACATTCCTTCCCCAGGATAGTGTTCTTGCCCATCAGGATGGGGATTAGTGTCTACATTATGCCAAGGATCTTCATTCCAGGTATCCACTCGCCAATAAAGCAAACCCGTCAAGCCTAAGCTTTGATTAATAAAGCCTTGAGCTATGCGATGATTGATCGGTGCAAAATCAATCAGCCAGGTGGGGGAGTTATCTCTGGGGGCAAAGAAAGTATAAAACCAGACTGCTTTTCCTTGGGTTAAGACATCGGCGATTTTGCTGACTGCTGCTTCATATCTGCTAGGATTGACCACCCAAATATCAACTAAATCATAGTATTTGGGAACAGGAGCCATTACTGCTAGATGTTTAACTCCAGCCTGCCTAATATTTTTAGCCCACTGTCGAAAAGGCTTTTGCAATCCCTCACAATCGTCAATTTCATCCGTGCCATAGACATAAAGCATTAAGTCTAGCTGATGTTTCAGCCCCTCCTGGCGAATTGCCTTAACAGATGGAGCCTGCTCCATCGAGCAAGTTTGGTAGTTAGCTCCGCTCCAATAAGGAAGTCGCAGGGAAGTTAGACCCCATTTATCGATCAGCTCTCGTTCATCTTCTGGGTTGACGTTAGCCGCTGGCATCACTCGATGTTTCAGCAGTTCAATTAGAGTACTTTTATCATTCTGGTTCCAAGAAAGAAATGCCGACTGTAAAGATGGCTTTAACGGCAGCTCAAAATTCCAAACCGTCAACCTAATTTTACCTGTTATCTTACCGCGATCGCTAATTACAGTATAGGTTCCCTGATATTCATCAGCTAAAGTATCTCTCGGAATAAAGACATCGACCCAAATAGTTTGATTAATTCCTGATTTAAGTTCAACAGGAATTGCATCTAGTTCTGCATTAACTAAATCAGTACCTGTCTGAGGATCGACCACGGGGATCAAGCCATCGGGATACCAACCTTTACCTCGTGGTTTTACCCGATTACTCAAGGCTGTAGGACTGGGTTTGGTGATTTTGACATAATGCTCGCGATAGAGAGTAATATTGCTGCGGGAAATTGAACTTTTGACATCTTTTACTCCGCGCAAATCGGCAACCTGAACATCAGTAACCAAAACACCATCCTGATTCGACTTAACAGCAATTTGGAAGGACTCATATTCACCACGAGCCGCATATAGATGAATATCTTTGGCATCTTCAGGGGAATCTCGCATCATCACTCGCTCCATACTGTTTTTTACCCACACCTGGGGCAAAGTAGCAGATGAATTGGAATATTCAGTTTTGAGAGAAAACAACCATAGATTTAAAATAAAGGCGATAAGTAACCAAAAAGCATATTTAAAAAAAGGTTTTAACATTCGATGTTAGCTCAGTTATCTATAGTTGTGTTAGGAAATTTATTTTTGGTCAAAAAGACCTTGCTAAACCCCATTTACTTTGAAAACCGTAGTTTTTCTTCTTTGGGTTCGAGATGTTTTTTAACCCAAAGGCGAACGCTAACAGCGATAGGATCAGTGTTAATTCGATTCTGGAAATTAATTACCGCATCAACCAATTCCCGTTTTTGGGCATAATAAATATGATATGTAATCTCTTCTCTTAACCATTGCCAAAGATGTTCTACAGGCATAAAGTCAGGACTGTATGCAGGCGTAGGCAAAGGCTTAAGTTTAATATCCAAAGCCAATGCAGCCTCTCGAACTAATTTAGCTCGGTGGTAAGATGCACCATCCCAAACAATAGTCATTTGAGTATCGGGAAATTCAACTCGCAGCTTTATTGACGATCGCATAATTCAAACTACAACCGTCACGAGATCGCTCCTTTGAGGTCATATAATTCTAATTTTAGAGAATTTTACTAATTATTCTGCGGCAATTAAATTTATAATCAAACTAATTACCGAGGCATTATAGTCGATCGCATATTCATTAGTAGCGTAAGACTCTTCACTATCAATGTAACTAAGCTGTCCCAAATTCTTGGCAACCTTATTATCTTGAGCATCACTATTTGGTCCGCCCACAACTAAACCAGGAATATAGATTTTCTTGGCTCTGGCAAATAAATGATTGACGTATTTAACAGGACGAGCGCCAATTCCTGTAATAAAGGTTTGATTGAAGTGATTGCGTCCCAAAAGGTAATCAAGCTGATCGATCGCAGCAGCTAAATATTGAGAATTATTAGTCAGCTGATAAGCATAAACTAAAGTAATTCCTTCTTCGGCAGTCATTTTATTTGACCCCCAAATAAAGTTGGGATTAGCAATATTGTAATTACTTTCTTTAACTCGATCTAAAATTAAATTTGCCCGTTGTTTAACTTTAGTTTCAATCTTGGTGACAAGTTCTTTAGAAGTGGGTTGGCGGTTCTGTTTTAGATAGTTAATTAACGCTAAAGTCGAAGGATCTTTCCATTCAAATAGAGTGTAATCTACTTCATCTAAATGATTTGTAAAATAATCATTAAATGCCGATTCACCCGTAGTGATATACAGTTCTGCTGCTGCCCAAAGGCGATCGTCAACATCTGTCGTCAAGCTGGCTTCGCGATCGTATTCTGAAGCTAAATATTTACCCGATCCACTATCGTCTCCTTCCACCCAGTCAACCTTCATCTCTGGTTGAGTTGCAAGATATTTCCAGGCTAACTCGGCAGCATTAAGATAATTACTAGCTAGTTCGGAATTTATGGACTGATAGTTTCTACTTGCGATCGCCATTACCGCAGCAAATTTGGCAGTTTCAGGGGTAGAAATACCATAGACATAGCGAGGTTGAATATCTTCATCGGGAGACACCCCAAACGGCCATTTTTTGCCTGACAATTTACGATATACTGCCCCGTCTTTGCGCTGCATTTTCAATAGCCAGTCTAAGCCAAACTGCATCTCATCCAATAAGTCGGAAACCTCATTACCACTTTCAGGAATAGTTAATTGAAGATCGGGGAATAAATCGGGATGTTGTTCGTATAGATTCAACAAACGAGCAATAGTAACTGCGGTGGTAGCAACATACTTACCGTAGTCTCCCGCATCATGCCAGCCTCCTAATGCAGCTATATTTTGTCCTGGGGTATGATATCGATCTTGATGAGCAATTGCACCATCTTTGACATGGCAGGGTGGATGAGATATCCCCGTGACAGGATCGTCTATTTCTACCCCACATCTTTGTAAATAATAAGAACGAAGTAAAGTAATCAAAGGCTGTTGGTAAATATCTGTACCAATGTTAAAAGGTGCAGAGGTTAGTTTACCCTGGCGTAAATAATAAGTACCTGGTTGAGTAATATCGCTAAAGTCGACTGTTGAGATGACATCTGGCGTAGCAGTGTCTTGAATTTCTGTTCCAGGTTTTATCGTCTTAACTGCTCTTCTGGTATTGCGATCTATTAACTGAGGATAATTTGTTGATTTTTTATTGTTCAGAAAAAAAGCTGTTTTTTGCCACTGGGGTAAATATCCCACCTGATTAACTACTATATTGCTAGAATTACTCGCGATCGCTTCTTGGGACAATATTTTAGTATTGCGATCTAGATTTAATAACCCAACTATTAAAACTGTCAATAAACCGACATACAAAAAAACTTTAAATCTAAATCTCATGAGCGATTTTAACTAATAATTATATTCAGTCAATATGCAGAGTTTTAATATTTTGTGTCTTGTAACTAAAACTCTTAGATCGACTACTATAAAGCTTTTATTTTATTTTTAACTGGGTATTTCCACGGTAGAATTGGTTTCAAATATTACTCGGAATTTTTCTGTTAAAGAGTGCATTCTGGCAATTGGAGGACAAACTTGTCTAACTTCTTCTAGCTTACCCGCTTGCTTTTATGTTAAATCTTTTTCATTTTTCAGAAGGGAATATTTACTTTACTTGCATATAATGAGATCAGGATCTGAAACACTATTCTTATAAAACTGATTTTTGATCGAT
>CAVRWR010000015.1:0-6332 GCA_963724445.1 uncultured cyanobacterium
GCGATCGATCTTTAACCCATTACCCGTAGAGACGTAACATATTACGTCTCTACCATTAATTATCAACGCATCACCTATTTACTCGCCTTGGGGAAAACGATCCCATAAATCTGTTCCTTGTCTTAGGCTTTGGTGATTGCCGTTACCTAAAATCAAATGATCTAACAGCGGAATATCCAAATACTGAGAACCTTGTAATAGTTGTTCGGTCAAATAGATATCTTCAGGGGATGGTTCGAGATTTCCCGATGGATGATTATGGGCAATGATTAACTTAGTTGCTCCTTGTCGCACCGTTTCCCGAAAGATTTCGCGGGGATGGATTAAGGTTTCTGTAGCCGTCCCGATAGTGAGTATCTTAGTCGCCAATAAATAGTTTTTTACATCTAGCATCAACACGGCAAAACGCTCCTGATTCTGCCACATTAGGTCATTGCTGAGTACTGCCGCCGCCGATGCTGGACTATCTACGGTCACTTTTTCATTCGGTCTAAACATAAAGGTGCGTTTACCCAACTCTACAGCGGCAATAATCGTACTTGCCTTTGCTGGTCCAATGCCCGGAATCTGCATTAATTCACGAGGATTAACGTCCCGCAAGACATCTAAAGGAGCGCGTCGATATTGACCCAATTCCTGCAATATATGCTGTGCCAAGCCAATCGCCGACAAGTTGCCTTTAGTTTGTCCTGTGCTAATTAAGATAGCAATCAGCTCTGCTTCCGTTAGATTTTTTGCTCCTACTGCCATCAATCTTTCACGGGGACGCTCACTGACGGGTAGGTCAGCAATTCTCAAGCGATAAGTCATAGGTTATTCACAAAACAGCTTTGTAGTACAAATATAACTTATATAATACCAAAGTCAATTAAGCAATATCTACTAATCTCGAATTAATTTTTTGCTTTTTTATTTAAATTGGTGCTTGGCGATCGCCTGTACTCAAGTTGTACTCAATTTGATATTTCACCTCTTATTTTACTGAGCCAGATCATTTTTGATTAGCTCCACTCCATCTCTGCCATCAAGCTGATCGAAATAGACCTTAACTTTTTCTTCGGAGGCTGTAGGTAATTCCTTGCCCGTGAAATCAGGATGTATCGGCAATTCTCGATGTCCTCTGTCTACCAGCACAGCTAATCTAATCAGCTGTGGTCTGCCATATTCGGTAACGGCATTAAGCGCAGCGCGAATCGTACGACCTTTATAAATTACATCATCTACTAGTACCACAGTTTTTCCCGTTAGATCGACGGGAATTTTAGTTTTAGCTGGAATACGGGTCCGAATTTGATCTAGATCGTCGCGATAGAAAGTAACGTCGATCGCACCAACGGCAACCGAAGTGTTTTCTAAGATCTCAATTTGTGTAGCTAGCAAATGTGCCAGAGGTACGCCTCTGGTATGAATACCCAGCAGAATTGTTTGTGATAAATCTCCTGATTTCTCAATAATTTGAGAAGCCAGCCGATTAATCGTACGGCGAATTTCTTCAGCAGATAATATAGTAATTACTTGGGCTGACATGGATTAGAGTGAGCAAACATGGCTCGTTTCAGGTATTTATTGATTATATAGCTCAACTCCATGGACTCTTGACGCTAATCATCGAAAATAGAGTTAGTAGTTAATTTTAGAACAAGGTATTATCTTAACCTTGCTCATAAAGGAGTTGAAAAATGACGCGGCAGATTGAGCAGATAGTAATTAATTCGCCCTTGGATATGCACCTTCATTTTCGTGAGGGTGCGATGGCGCAGACGGTAATTCCTCTTAGTTCAGCTTCTTTTGCAGGAGGTGTGGTGATGCCTAACCTAGTGCCTGTGGTGGATAATTTAAAACGTTTGCAAGGATATGTACGGGAAATCAAAGCTTGTATTGGTCAAGATATTTTTGAACCATATATGACTGTCTTTTTCAAAGATTATAGCTATGGGGAATTGGCGCAGCTAAAACCGCATATTTTAGGCGTTAAGCTTTATCCAGCCGGAGTTACTACCAATAGTGAGGATGGAGTTGCCGCTTTGAGCCAAGCAGAAGCAACTATTAAGTATTTAGAAGAATTAGAAATTCCGCTGCTGGTACACGGAGAAACCCACGGTTTTGTGCTGGATCGAGAAAAGCTATTTTTACCTACTTTTGAACATCTAGCGCAGAAGTTTCCTCGATTAAAAATTATCATGGAGCATATCACTACGGCAGAAGCGATCGCATTGCTAGATAAATACGAAAATATCTATGCTACTGTAACTCTGCATCACCTAATTATTACCCTGGATGATTTGGCAGGAGGTTTGCTACGACCACATTTGTTTTGTAAACCGATCGCCAAACGTCCTGAAGACAGGGAAGCTCTAGTAAAGGCAGCAATTAATGCCCATCCTAAGCTAATGTTTGGTAGCGACTCTGCTCCTCACCCCATTGAACAAAAAGAGTCTTGTGGCTGTGCTGCGGGAATTTTCACTGCGCCGATCGCTTTACCTGCTTTGGCAGAATTATTTGAGGGACATCAGGCGATCGCTAACTTACAGGCTTTTGTTTCTGATAATGCTCAACGCATCTATAATATTAAACCGCCGCGAAAATCCGTGACCATGGCAGCAAAACCTTTTCAAGTGCCAGCTAGGTATGGCAAAGTAACACCTATGTTCGCTAACCAGGAGATTTCTTGGTCGATTGTTCAAATTGATTGAGACATAGAACTAATTGCAATAAATTAATCTTAAAGATGCAAAAAAAGCATTGTGATGGCGATCGCATAGTTGTTTAGTAATTTTTGCTACAAATGATTGAGAAATATAATGTCAGCATGGTAAAAATCACCAATTTCAATCAAAAATGAATAACTGCTCAGCACTTATTGTCGCTTCAATTTTCGGTTTAGTTGCAGGAATAGGTCATGGTATCGTTTCACACTATCAAGATTTACCAGTCTCCCTATCTCAGCAGGTGATTGAATCATTTAGTGGTCATACAAATGATGGTACATTTAACTAAATTAAAATAACTAAATTAAAAATTGAGTCAGTGTGATTGGCAAAAAGTAGCTGTTGCTACAAATAACTTTTGTAAAAAGTAGCCGTTGTTACATAAACCCTGGAATAATATATTTAAGAGATATATTAAATTGCTGAGGTTTAAGCAAATGCAATCACGCACATCAACCGAAAATTTAGCTGGCTTATTCGCGCTAGTGGCAATTCCTGTAGTTGCCCTCACTACCTTTGTAGTTGGCTATACAGCTTCTCGCGCTCATCTCGGTCAAGCTCAGAATCAAAACACAGTTACAGAAAGCTCCAATATCGTAATTCCTCACGAAGCTACATTATGGAGTGGCTTTGGCGATAGGTTTTGAGAATCAACTTTTTGGCTAAATTCAACCAAAAAAGCGATCGCCAACTATATCAGCGATCGCCTTTGATGATATTTTTATTAAAAATAAATAATATCATGGGTGAAAAATCAAAGCTGGTAGCAGAATAAACCCATCCAAGCAAGTTCAAAACACCACTGCCCAGGAGTTGCTGCTACAGTCTGTAGGTTTAATTTGTTAGTTTGAACTTTTTTGATCGCAGCTTGAGAAGGTAGAGCATTAAGAGCAAAAATACTGACTGCTAGTAAAACACAAGATAACTGCTTTTTCATGATTTAATAGATGTCTGATTAGGAAGTATTGTTAAAGTCTGTCTTGTTATATAAAGCCAGTATAAAGTTGGCGATCAAAGGTCACCGTGATTGATATCACAAGGAGTAATCAACAATAAAATATTAAAGCTGGCTGTTTTGATAAGCGGCGATCGCCTTTTGAGATACTGACTGCCAGGGAATATTATGTTGGCGGGCTAATTTGGCACAGTCTTCATGTTCTGGCTGAACGTTGAGGATTTGTTTGCTTTCCCCTTCTCCCCAGCTAGCAATTTTGAGTCTCACAGTACCATATTCGGTTGCTACAGACTTTAGTTCGCGGTTGAGAATACTTCTTAATTGAGTACGTTCGCGAATGCCTAAAGTAGTTGTCTCGCGAAAAATAATGGTTTTGCAGATATGAGCTGTTTCTGGATGGCAAATGACAGTTAGCAAAATGCCTGAACGGGATTTCTTCATCCCAATGCTTTGGGTAAAAACATCTAGCGCACCTGCTGCAAGTAGCTGTTCGAGAGTATAGGCGATGATTTGAGGACTTAGATCGTCAATCTGGGTTTCTAGTACAGTAATAGTTTCTTGCTTTAGTTTAGTTTCTGCTTGATTAGCTGCTGCTTCCCCGATCCACAACCGCAAAATATTAGGAATCTCTAGATCTCTAGAGCCTGCACCCAGTCCAATTTTTAATAGCTTCATGACGGGAGGTTCCCCAAAATCTTCGGCTAAGGTTACTGCGATCGCCGCTCCTGTTGGGGTAACTAGCTCTTTTTTGATACCATTACTGTAGATTGGCACTTCTCTTGTCTCCCACAGCTTTACTACCGCTGGGACAGGAACAGATAGTTTACCATGTGCGGCATTGATTGTACCGCCGCCAGTGGGCATGGGCGAACAATATAAACGGTCAACATTTAGCCAGTCTAAACCAATACAGGTGCCGACAATATCAACAATGGCGTCAATCGCTCCTACTTCATGGAAGTGAACCTTTTCAGGCGGAATGCCGTGAACCGCCGCTTCGGCGAGCGCTAATCGTTGAAATACAGCCAAACTCCAACGCTTTACTCGTTCTGGTAGAGATGCAGCTTTAATTAAGCTTTCTATCTCTGGTAAATGTCTTGAGTGACGCTCGTTATGATGTTCTTGCTGGAGGACATGAACTTTAGTTGCTGATTGTCCATTGCGAATTACTGTATTAGTGCTTAACTGATATTCTTTTTCTAGACCCAAACATTTAAGACTATCAACTAAGTATTGCCAGGGTAAACCGCAATCAATCAATGCTCCCAAGCACATATCCCCAGCAATTCCTGTCGGACACTCTAAGTAACCAATCTTGACCATAAGAACATAAAAACCGTAAAAACCGTATTGCTCAATCGTTGGAATTATCTTAGCTGTTGATTGCTCTTATAGGTAAAATAAATTTTTGATTAATTGATTTAGATTATGGCGATTTTATACGAATTACATCCGAGCAACCCTCAACAACGAACTATCGATCAAATAGTAACGGCTTTAAAAAAAGGGGGGGTGATGCTTTACCCCACAGATACAGTCTATGCGATTGGCTGCGATCTCAGCGTCAAATCGGCAGTAGAAAAAGTCAGAAGAATTAAACAGATGTCTAATGATAAACCGCTCACGTTTTTGTGTTCTTCCCTATCAAATATTTCTGAATATGCCACGGTGAGCGATCGCGCTTATCGCATTATGAAACACTTAATTCCTGGTCCCTATACTTTTTTATTACCTGCCACTAAGCAAGTTCCCAAACTAGTAATGAGTCCCAAACGTAAGACTTCAGGTATTCGAGTCCCCGATAGCGTTTTATGCCAGGAATTATTGGAAACCTTGGGTAATCCCATAATATCTACCTCGGCGCATTTACCTGATGAAGATGGCGAATATCCAACGATGAATGTTGAAAAAGCTTATTTATTTGATGCTTTAGAAAACGAGGTGGATATTATTATTGATAACCAGGTAGACCCTGGTTTTAATGTCTCAACTATCCTGGATTTTACTAGCGATGAACCAGAGGTTGTGCGTCAAGGATTGGGTTGGCAAAAAGTAGAGGACTGGCTGGATGCAGTACGTTAATTTGCAAGCAAGGCAGCTATTTATATTAAATGAAATACAAATTTAGTATGTTTGAAATTGATTTGAATGTTATATTTGTGTCGTTTAAAGTACAAGAAAAATAACATAAACATGATAAACATGGTGGTTTTTTATTAAAAGTCAAGTGCTTTATAAAGTATCAAATTAAGAGATCATCTGAAAGGTTATTTTTTTATATGAGACTTTTTAGATAACTTCTAATCATTATTACAAGCAAAATATAATAGCTAAGAGAATAAATTATGGCTCAACCAACTGCTCAAGACCAACTAATGCTGGAGCTGATTAATGAGGCTCGTGCTAATCCTCAAGCAGAAGCAGATAGATTAATTCCTGGAGGAGATCTCAATGAAGGTCTTGATCCTGGAGCTATCTCTACTGACCCCAAACAACCTTTGGCTTGGAATGAAGATTTAATCGACGCAGCAGTAAATCATACTGATGCCATGTTTGACCAAAATCTGGTTGATGACAAGGACTTTTTTGCTCACCTAAATCCTAATGTTGAGACTTCAGACCCTCGATACAATCCTCGGAGTCGTGCCACAGAGTCAGGATATCCTGCC
>CAVRWR010000016.1:0-17469 GCA_963724445.1 uncultured cyanobacterium
CCGGTTCGCTCATTTCAAGAAGACAAGAATAATTAATCGCTTGAGGGGCAAGGAATAGAGCAATTGCGTCAGTCCATCAGGAATGGAGCTCATGTGGGGTAAGCTGAAGAGCAGTTTCTTGAGGCTCTAAAGAATGAACAGTGAAACGGTGGAAATAAGTTCTGAGCAAATAGATGATATTCCTGTAATTGTCGAGTGGCTAAAGAAGATGGAGATTGCTAAATGGATAGACAAAAGCCTATCTAGGCCACACGGAAACCATAAAGGAATGACTTATGGACAATTGAGTGTACTGCTGTTGACTTATATTATTACCCAGGCAGATCATCGATTATGTGCAGTGGAAGGCTGGGTGAAAAAGCACCTCAAGATTTTGGAGTTGGCTACGGGGTGGTCGATTGGGTCAAAAGATGCCAGCGATGACCGACTCGCAAGGGTGGTCGAAGAGTTAGGGAGACAAAAAGAAGCCTGCACTCAGATAGAAATGAAAATGGGACAATATCTGATCCGTGCCTATGAATTACCCACGGAAGTGGCACGAGCAGATACCAGTAGTTTTTCAGTGAATCACCAGCAAACGGAATCCGAGTCAGAAAGTCTGCTGCGCTATGGACACTCTAAAGACAAACGACCAGACTTGCTACAATACCGCCAGTTGTTGGCAACTCTTGACCCAGCTGGAATACCACTGGTGAGTGCAACCGATTCGGGTAATGGGGCAGATGACCCCCTCTATTGGCCTACTTGGCAGCAGATGGCGAAAGTGATAGGCCACAAACAGTTTGTCTTTTTAGCCGATTGTAAGGCTGGGGCAATCGCCACCCGTGCCCAGATTGCCTCTAACGCTGGGATCTATTGTTTTCCCCTGCCCATGACTGGACAAAACCCGAAGTTGCTCAAACAATGGGTGCTCAACCCACCGGCCCCCAGTGTGGAGATTCGTTTGCCGCGACAGGATGAAGCGGAGCCAGCCGTGGGAAAAGGGTTTGAAGTGGAGTTGGGGAAGTTTTGGTTGAATCGGGAAACTAACAAGTGGGTACGCTGGGATGAGCGCTATCTGGTCGTTTACTCCCACACCCTCGCCGCTGCGGCTATCCGTGGTCAACAAAAGCGCCTTGAACGAGCTACTGCGGCACTTTCCAAACTAGCGGCTAAACCTGGAGATGACCTTGAACAACTCCATCAGAAGGTGGAGACTATCCTTAAGCGTCACCGTGTCAAGGAATTCTTGGCGATAACGACCATCACAGAAACCATCACACAAACCCGCTACTCAGGGCGCGGGCGGCCCACTGCTAAGTCTGTGCAGGAGCCGGTAACTCGGATCAATCTCCAACTTCAGTTCCAACAACAATCTGCTGCTATTGACCAGGCCAGACAATTGGCGGGGTGGCGATTGTATGTCACCAATGCACCCACAACTCGGCTCACCCTACCACAAGCAGTGATTTACTATCGGGATGAATGGCTCTTAGAACGAGGTTTTCACCGCTTTAAGCGCGGTCGCTTACCGGCGCTGCCCATCTATTTCCAGAACCAAGACCGCATTGCTGGCTTGATGTTCTTGCTGACCATTGCTTTGCGGGTGTTTACCTTGATTGAGTTTGTGGTCAGACAGGCACTACAAAACGCTCAACAATCTTTGGCTGGTCTATATGATGGTAATCCTAAACGAGCCACGGCTCGTCCCTCCACAGAGCAACTGCTTAAGGCTTTTTGTCACCTCACTCTTTATTTTTTGCCCGATTCTAGTATTTTCATTACTCCCCTTGACCCTCTCCAGCGACAGATACTTTCACTAATGAAACTCCCAGAGTCCATTTATCAGCTACATCTCAGGCCACGCTAGACTTAATTCCCTCCCACCCTTCAAAAATGAGCGAACGTGCAGTTAGTCGAGAGGTTGTGGTGAATTTAATTGGTAACACAACCACAAAAACAGGGCTAACTATTCAAGCCAAATTAGATGAACACTCTTATCCTATTGGACAAAAAATTAGTGATAAGGAGCTCTCAAAAGTAAATCTTCAACGCGATCGCTTTCAAGGAAATTGGAATTATTCAATTCTGCCTAACTTAACCTCATAAAGGTAATTTATTTCTGCGCGATGCCTAACTGGTTTAGGTTTACTCTTGAGTTCAATTAGGCTTAACTTTTGAATATGTTCGATTTTTGACGTATTCATATCTGTCCTTATGACTCATCCGTTGCTTTGTGCCTACAGTTACTACGTCGTCAAAAGATTCTTTCCAGGATTTGTCATTGCAGGACTGGACTGCCATATTCTTGCTCGATTCTAGAACAGAATTGCTGTGTCGATTGTTTTGTAAAGCTGAAAGCATAAACATCTTCTCCCGTACCAGGATAAGTAGTCCATCCCAGTCCTGTCATTTTAACTTTGTTCTCATAATAGCCTATAGCTTGTTCTACCGCATCAAGTTTGACTAAATCTTTATCCCCTTGAGCCGTACAATATCGAAGACTCACCTGGCAAGCATACCAAATAAGCCAAAACCCTACAGGATTCGCCGTTCTGTTTTCTTTAGACATGCATTCTAGATGTAATATTTCCAGATAATCAGGGGGCGTACCCTCTCCATCAAAAGGATAAAGCGCGAATCTAATTAATCCTAACAATATCACCGCTAAAGGAGAGCTTAGGCGGTTGCGACCAAAATAAGTTTCGGATTTAGAAATAAAGAATGAGACAATAAAGTCGGAAGAGTTACTTCTCGTCAAAATGTCAATAATTGAAAAAATTAGAACTAAATTTGAGGCTTTAATTCCGTTCATGGACGAAAGAATCAGACGGTTATGGGCAGGAACGGAAGCAGTAGCATTAGGAAAAGAAGGAGTAAAAACAGTAGCTTTTGCCACTGGATTATCAACTAAAACTATCAGAAGAGGAATTCAAGAACTGCAAGTTCCATTATCTCAAGATACTTCTGATAGTCTTAGTGAAGAAACCCAAAAAAAGGTAAGAAAAGCAGGGGGTGGAAGAAAAAACTTGTGGTCAACAGATAAAACTTTAATTAAAGATTTAGAGCAATTAATTGCACCAGTGACTCGTGGAGACCCATGTTCTCCATTACTCTGGACATCAAAAAGTACATCAAAGTTAGCTCAAGCTCTCTTTAAGAAGGGGCATAAAATTAGTCCCAGAACCGTAGCAAAATTATTAAAACAATTAGGATATAGTTTACAAAGTAATAGGAAAACTGCTGAAGGCTCATCTCATAAAGATAGAGATGCTCAGTTTCAATATATCAATGAGAAAGTCGAAAATTTTCAAACCTTGAATCAGCCAGTGATTTCAGTAGATACCAAGAAAAAAGAACTGATTGGAAATTATAAAAACCCTGGTCGCGAATGGAATCAAAAACAAGAACCAATCACCGTCAAGGTTCATGATTTTCCTGACCCAAAACAAGGAAAAGTAATTCCTTATGGCGTATATGATGTAACTCATAATCAAGGATGGGTGAATGTGGGAATCAGTCACGATACAGCAGAATTTGCCGTCGCTTCGATTCGTCAATGGTGGAAAACCATGGGGATTCATCTCTATCCAGAAGCAGAAGAAATACTAATTACCGCAGACGGTGGTGGCAGTAATGGCTATCGAATTAGATTATGGAAAAGCGAGTTACAAAAATTAGCCACGGAATTAGGATTAACTATTAATGTCTGTCATTTACCTCCAGGGACAAGTAAATGGAATAAAATCGAACATCGAATGTTTTGTCACATCACAGAAAATTGGAGAGGTAGACCTTTAATTAGTCGGGAAGTCGTCGTTAATTTAATTAGTAATACTACCACAAAAAATGGACTGAGTATCAAAGCAAAGTTAGACCAAAATGAATACCCAACTGGGATTAAAATTAGCGATCGAGACTTTAGTAATTTGACTATTGTTCGAGAAAGTTTTCATGGAGAATGGAACTATTCTCTTCTTCCTTGATTAACCTTTAAATTGGTAACTTATTATTGCGCGACTCCTACCATCGGGAGTAGGCAAATCAACCTTTGGGATGCAGTTTATGAAGGAGGCTGCGGGTAGGGGAGAGCGCTCCATCCTTTATGCGTTTGAAGAGGCAGAAAACACGATTCTCAAACGTTGTGAATCAGTAAACATTCCCGTCCACATCATGATTGAGCGGGGTACTTTATCCATAGTTAGTGTCGAACCCTTAAAGTATACGCCCAATCAATTTGTTCATTTGGTGCGTACCGAAGTGGAGCAAAACCAAGCTAAGATAGTCATGATCGACAGCACCTCTGGCTACAAGCTATCAATGCAGGGGGAAGATCTGATCCGTCAGCTACATTCTTTGTGTCAATACCTCAAAAATATGGGAGTTACGGTGATTTTAATCAATGAAACCCATACGATCGCAGGAGGGGAGTTTAACGTTACTGAAATCGGACTATCCTATCTGGCAGACAACTTGATCTTTCTGCGCTATTTAGAATTAAATGGAGAATTGCGCAAGGCGATCGGCGTACTGAAAAAGAGAGTATCAGACTTTGAACGGACGCTAAGAGAATTTAAAATCACCAAGTACGGCATTAAAGTAGGCGAACCCCTATCTCAGCTTCGAGGACTTTTAAGCGGTGTTCCTAAACCAAGGGACGATGAGCAAGAATAGTTAACAGTGGACAGTAGATAAAAGCCAATATGAAACGCATTCTTGTTTTAATCGAACATCAGCAGAATCGACAGATATTATCTCAAGCTTTAGCAGAACATTATCAGGTGCTGACTCCTGGAATTAAAGAGGATTTTAATCTGGTTGGCGCACAAATGCTCAAGGATGACTTCGATTTGTGTTTTATTGATTATGGGGCAATTCATGCTCTGCGGTCAAAAATGCTGGCTAGACGAAAAATAGCAATCCCTACATATTTACCCTTTGTTTTTCTAACTACTCTGCAAGATATTGGTCTGTCTACCGACCATCTAGAAACGTTAATTGACGATATTATTTATCTCCCCGTGGAAAAAGCAGAATTGAACACTAAAATTAGAATATTAATGCGATCGCGTTCCTATTCTCTTCAGCTTCAAGCAGCTAGGGAAAAATTAAATCAAAATCTATCTCAAGAACAGGAATCAAATATAATTAAATCTCGCTTCGTTTCTACGGTATCCCATGAGTTCCGCAACCCTTTAAACAGCATTTCGGGCATGGCGCAAATTTTAGAGACTTATGGTGATAAATTGAGTCCCGAAAAAAAGACAGAAGTCTTGCAGCAGCTACGGCGCAACGTTACGAAGATGACTAATCTTTTAGACGACGTGTTGACTATTTGTCAAAAAGATCTGAACCAGCTTCAGTTTAATCCAGCACCTTTGGATTTGGAAAAATTCTGTCGAGGTTTAATTGGTGAAGTTCAGACTGCATTTGATGATAAACAGGTAATCAACTTGGTTTATCAAGGACGGCAAAAATATAATCTCGATAGTAAATTGCTAAATCATATTCTGACTAATTTACTCACCAACGCCTGCAAATATTCTCCTACAGATACAGAGGTAGAATTTAACATTTATGGCTCAGATTCAGACATAGTTTTTACTGTTAGAGATCGCGGCATAGGAATTCCGCCTGAAGACATGCCAAATTTATTCAATACCTTTTACCGTGCTAGCAACTCAAAAGAATATCAGGGAACAGGTTTAGGACTAGCGATCGCCAAGGAATATGTTGAGCTTCACCAGGGTAAAATTTCAGTTGAAAGCGAGCTTGAAAAAGGTACTACCTTTACCGTTACAATCCCATTAATAATTACTAATCATACTAATTGAAAATGCGATTTGAAAATGCGATCGCTCATTAGAAAAATCACACTCATAGCAGATAAGTGAAGAAGTTGGATTATAAAAAGTGTAGAGCGATCGCCATAAAATAAATTTCTCTTGAATTACTTCAGATATTGCATCGTCAGAAAAGCTCTAAAATGAAAAAAACGAATAAATATTGCGAATAGACGAGGCTATGTTGATCGATGCCAAGCTACCATTTGATTTAGACTCTCTGCGTCAGAAAGATCAGACTCTTAGTCTAGCTGGAATGAGTTGGACAGATTATGAAAAATTTGATTCCCAGGAATATCCAGGTTTTCGTGTATCATTTTTCAACGGGGTGATTACTCTTGTGTCTCCTAGCCAGAATCATGAAATGATAGCAGAAACAATTAATTATCTAATTGTTGCCTATTGTAAGAAAATAAACCTGCTTTACTATCCTATGCGCTCGACTAGATTGAGCAATAAACCTTTGGCAGGAAAAGAACCTGATGTAAGTTTTGCTTTTGGGACAAAAAAAGATCTTCCCGATCTAGCTGTTGAAGTAATTTTTTCTAGCGGTAGTGTTGAAGATCTCAAAAAATATCAGTCTCTTGGAGTTGCCGAAATTTGGTTTTGGCAGGATCATCAGATTACTTTTTATCAGTTAACAGAAGGTAAGTATATCGAAACCACTAGCAGCTTATTTTTATCCGATCTAGTTGCCAAAGATCTCGCAGGTTTTATAAATCGCGGACTTACGGAAAGTCCTTTAACCATAGAAGCAGATTTTTTGGGTTTTCTTTCATAGTTCAAGATGATTAGGTGCCATAGTCTATTTTTCCCAATTGGCAAAATTACGATCTACCCAATCCATCCCTACTTCATTATTCAATTTAATTTTTTGGGGTGTATTAGGATAAATCTTGCTTAAAATACCTGCATCTTGCTCGACAACAACTTTACTTAATCCTAAGAACTGAGTTTTTAAGAGTTTAGCTAATGGATTATTTGTTTGCCCAAACATCAAAACATAAGTGCGAGTTTTCGTTATTGATTCAGGAACAAAAAGATGGCATTGAGCTATTTTGCCAAATGGACTTTTACCATATAGGATAACTAAGCTAGGAAAAAGGTTTTCCAAGTGAGCTTCAATTACATTGGGAATTAAAAACTGATTAGGTTGCTTGAGCTTTTGCCAGAAAGTTTTTGGTGCGGTAGGAGTATTAAAAAAAGCCTCGGAATGATAGCCGTTATCGATAAACTTTTCAAACTGTACTTCGGTAATTTCAAACAAGTCTCGATGAGTACCATTTTGATGATTATAGTCGTGCATAATCAATAGCATCGATCGTAAGTCTGTCTCGACACTAATATCGGCAGTCGAGCCAATAAACTCATAATCTTGGGCAATTTTCTTTAAAATATCGGAAATAGGAATCTTCGGTTCATAATTGCCATAACTCCAAATAAAATCATCCTCAATAATCAATTCTAAAGGCTTTAATTGAGATAACGTCTTTTTATCTGTGCCTGGTAAGATAGTGCAACCATTACTGTCAAATTCCAGCGCATGAAACGGACAAACCACCTCACTTGAACCATCTGGTTGTGTGTTACACCACCCTTCCGAGAGCATTGCTCCCATGTGAGGACAGACATTAGGCAAAGCGTTCACTTTACCCGTTTTATCTTGCCAAATTACATAATCTTCGTCATAAAGAGAGACTTTGTAGGGCTTGTTTATTTGTAGCATGGATTTGTGCGCCAACAACCACGGCGCACCTTCTAACATGGTCATATAGATTTTCCTCGCTAATTTTTGGACAAATGAGTCTACTGCGACAAGTAATATATAAAGTGTCGCAAGTTTACAATTGCCGAGACTCGTCTATGATACAGACATAAAAAAAGCTTTGAGAGCTTTAATATATGACAGATAATTCATGTTTGTCAAGATGAAACGTAAAAATATTTCCCTTCGTCGTCAACCTCAGCAGAAACGTAGCCAAGATCGAGTCGAAAAAATTTTAGATGCAGCAGCTATCGTATTCGATCAAGTAGGTTTTGAGGCTGCCACGACTCATGCGATCGCTTCTCGTGCTAATACAGCCGTAGGCTCACTCTATCAATTCTTTCCTGATAAGCTAGCAATTTTCAATGCTTTGGAATTACGTCATGTAGATCGGGTACACATTATGTGGGAGAAATTATCTTGTCCAGAAATCATACAGCTACCATTTGCCGACTTTATCCATGCATTAGTTACTCAAGTTCAGCAGCTATTTGAGCAACCTACCTCTAGAATAGTTTTCATCCAGTTTTTCACCTCTCCCAGTATTTTTAAAAATATTGACCTTAGCTTTACCCAAGAAGCAATTCAGTTTACAGCAAAGCTGCTAAAGGGTCGTAATCCTAAGTTATCCCTTGAAAGAAGTCTGCTACTAGCAGAAATCTGTGTCAATGCAACGAATACTCTAATTCTTTTAGCCTTAAGAAGTAACAGAACCCATAGCCAAGAAATTATTACAGAAATTGAAGCTTTGTTGAGAGCTTATTTAAAAGCGGATGTTGGTAATGAAGCAGTAAACAGCAAAATCAAACCGTTAGACAAACTTACTAATTATCATCAGTTAAATTTCCGACAAAGGTTAATTCTAAACTATGCCCTGAATTGTCCTGAACTGACCATCAAAAATTGTGAGGCAATGTTTCCTGACGTATCCCGACGCACTTTACAAAGAGATCTAAAAACCTTGAGCGATCGCCATTTACTGCTGTTCAAAGGCAACACCGACCAACGTTGTTACTGGATTAATCCAGAACTAAACTTGCGACAACTTATGACAAATAAATGATGTAGCAATACGTATCTATATTAAAATACTTGCTACTTGCTACTAGGGCTGTTAGAAGCGACGAGGAATATCCAACTTGTAACAGGACATCTGCGGAAAATCTTGCTTAATTAAAGCGATCGCCTGTGACTGAGAGTAGCGATCGCGGGCAATTAGCTGTGCCGTACCATCTCCTTGAGAACCAACCCCCTTGCCACCGTAAATCAAGGGCTGTAGAGGTGGATGCTTGAGCAACTGATGTAATAAAGGTGCGCTCAACTGTTCGGGGCAAGCGGGCGCTACATAGCGGTCAAACTGAGCCTGTGTCTGGGTCATCAATGCACCAAGTTGGGCAGCATTTCCCTGTTGTAGTGCTGTAGAAGCCTGTTTAACTAATTCGCAGTTGATTTCGCCTAAATAGCTTTGCACCTGAGACTGTAAAGGTGTTCGAGGAACAGGGTAACACTGATTTAATCGTTGGAGAATCTTTTGAGTGTCTTTAAATCCGCCCAAATCGACGATAATTAAAGATAAATCTTGCTGCACGGTTAACGGTTTGACGGTACAGCGATCGCCGTCAAAAGTCATTAAGATGGGTTGACTACCATAGGCGCACGCTTGATCTAGTCTGCCGCATTGACTGGGAGTAGTTCTTTCTCCCCAATATGCCAACTCCATTTCGCCCGCAACACTCAAGTTAAGCTGGTAAAGCTGATTGAATGCTCTAGCGACTAAGACGCTTACGGCGGCGCTGGAAGATAAACCTTTTTTTAGGGGTAAATCCATCCGATAGTTATCTATCGTCAAACCCCCAACCTGATATCGAATCAATGCCTGATAAGCCACTCCTGCCACATAGCTATAAAAATCACCCGTTTGTGCCATTGCTAACAGAAATTCTTGCTTCATGGCTAGTTCCAATACCTGAGGACAGCTTATTGTTCTAAATATTAAGCAAGGGTTCTTTTCGACACGAGCATAGACACCCTGACTAGTCCCGACTATAATGGCATTTCCTGGTTCAATCTGAGAATTAATTTGACGATATTCACCTGCCCAATCACTATGCTCGCCAAATATACATAGGCGACCAGAAACAAAAAAGTCCATTTTGTAGATACTTAGATTTTAAATACTTAACTTTATACTTAACTTTAGATACTTACATTTTGCATACTCAAATTTCATCCTAAATTATCAATCAATCTTGCTAGAATGTTGTTTTGCAATCTTAGATTATTAGCGAAAATAGCATAATGTAAATTGAAATCTTTCAGCTAGGTGATTTTGAGTCTTTGGTATAGCAATAGCAAGAACGTATAAGGAAATAATTAGGATGCGTAAAATTATAGAACATTTTTTATTGAGAAAAACCTTACCATTTATATTTAATAAAAGCTCGATTAATCAATCCTTGAAAGTTAAATTAAAAGTTAAATCTCCCTGCCAAAATAAGCTATCTTCCCAGCAAAACTCCGCTAAGGTTCTGGTAGCCTTGACAACTGCAATTCTAAGCTGTTCGAGTTTTTTAGTCAGAACTCAGTCGGTACAAGCGGCATCGGGTCCTTATTGTCAGTTTATTCCTGAAGAAGTAGAGGAAAAAGAAAAATTACTTAAGACATCATTAACTGATGAACAGACCAAACCAGAATACGAAGCGATTATTCAAAAACATCGAGGAATGCTGCAGCTTTGTCGTAGCCAAACTTGGCCCAAAGAACAAGCCATCTGGTTACGTCTCTACCCCTGTGATATTGCTCCAGGCTCAATTGATTATGTCCTAGACCGTATTGTCAATTTAGGCTATAGCAACGTTCATTTAGAAGTCTTTTACGATAGCCAAGTGTTATTACCCCCTGGTGATAATCCTACTCCCTGGACATCAGTAGTGCGATCGCCTGAAGCTGAAAATACCGATTTGCTTCAGCTAGCGATTGATAAGGCACATCAGCGAGGCTTAAAAGTTTATGCTTGGCTATTCACCATGAATTTTGGCTATACCTATGCCCAGCGTCCAGATCGCCAATCAGCGTTGGCTCGAAATGGTTTGGGCGATAATACTCTTACTTATGTTGACGATCGCGCTCAAGCTTTTATCGATCCTTATTCTTACCAAGCACAGTCGGATTATCATAATCTGATACAGGCAGTGCTGAAGCGCAAACCAGACGGTGTTTTGTTTGATTACGTTCGCTACCCTCGGGGCATTGGCGGACAGTCTTATGTTCATAGCGTCAAAGATCTCTGGATCTACGGTGAATCCTCTCTTAGAGCTTTATACAATCGAGCTACTAATAAAAAGGGACTGGATTTAATCAAGAAATATGTTGATACAGGCTATTTGTCTAACCGCGATATTGAAATTGTCGATCAAGAGCATCCCAAAGAAACTCAGGCAAAATGGCAAGGTCGGAAATCAATTCCTGATGAGAAAGCCACCACGTTAGCTAAGAACAATAAATTAAGGCAGGATCTATGGCTGTTTGCTGTTGCTCATGCTGCTCAAGGGGTCATCGACTTTCTCTCTTTTGCCGCCGAATCGGCTCATCAACAAGGGCTTCCCGCAGGGGCAGTATTTTTTCCTGATGCTAATCGTTTGGTTGGGAAACAGGGATTTGATTCTCGTCTTCAGGCATGGGATAAATTTCCGACTAATTTGGAGTGGCATCCGATGGCTTATGCTGTTTGCGAAGATAAAACCAGTTGCATTACCGATGGGATAGCAACTGTCTTGAAGGCAGCTTCTAAAACAACGAAGGTAACCCCTGCTTTAGCAGGTGCTTGGGGCAAAGAATATCGCGGTCATCTTCCTTTGGAAACTCAGATCGAAGCTCTGCGTAAAGCCAATCCTGAAATAAATTCAATTAGTCACTTTAGCTATGCTTGGCAAGAGCCAGAACGCGATCGCCTTCGACAATCATGTAAGCCACTTTAAAGTTTCTCTTAAAATGTTGGATTTATGATTAGTATCTGCTACTATAGTAGACGTTGCAAATTTGCGGATGTGGCGGAATTGGTAGACGCACTAGATTTAGGTTCTAGCGTTTTCGGACGTGAAGGTTCAAGTCCTTTCATCCGCATCTTAATTATTAAAAAAAGGCGATCGCTTCAAAGCGATCGCCTTTTTTAGTTTTCGAGTATTTTCTGATGATTTTTTAATCTAAACTACGGTTAAATCGAATCTGGCTAATAATCCATTCAGCAACGATTAGATTGGGAATCCAAGACAACCAAGCAACTATGATATAAGCCTGAATAAACTCAACTCCGGTAAGTTTAAAGACAAGTTGCCATAAACGTAACGTAACGGCAGCAAAGGTTAGAGCATAATTCCGAATCATCCATCGACGATGAAGTAAGATTTTCCGATTAAGAATATGCTTGTAGGCCATATATGCGCTGAACAACCAGACTATAGCCAAGGACGCAAATCCTAACCGAGCGGTCAATCCACCATAAGCCAGAAAAGCCATATACAGACCTCCTAAGCCACCGCATAACACAACCCAACATATAATTTTCCTAACCAACGATGCAGCTTGAGATATCGCTTAGTGATACTCTGGGGCAAAAATTGCAGTGGGCCAATGATGATCGCTAACATTGCCCCAGCAATGTGGATTGAGATGCCAGCCAGATGAGAAATATAAACTGCCTTTTGTTCCTCGAAGTAAACCTCTGGATTTAAGCTTAAATATATACTGGCATAGAGAAACATGAGTAAAGCCATTGTAGCCATTACAATCCAGCCTATTTTTTTGCTCAAATCACCATTTGACGACCGAACAGTTGTGTTTTTCAGCATCATTTTTCTCTTATTTGTTAAAGTTCACAGTGAGGGTATCTGGAGTTTCTGCCTTAACTTCGGGAGGAATTCTGAATGAAACCGATCGTTTGAGTACCTCTGAGATCAAACCATCTTTAACTTTGGTCGAATGCAGTAATTTGACTCGATCATCTCTTTTTTCGAGCTGAATCCATTCGTCCTTTTCGCCCGAGCGGTTTAAACTAAGCTTGATGATCTCGACGGACTGCTGACATTGAGAATTAACAGGAAACCTATTACAAAAAGATTGGCGATTAAGCTGATGAGATTGAACTATAGCAGGTTGAAGTTGACGATCTTGACACTTGGAGTTTGAAGGAAACTTACGACACAAGGATTCAGTTCGAGGATTAGTTTCCTTAGCAGCAACGGATACGCCAGTTGTGTATAACAATGCTGCTGCGGTAAGCAATCTCAAAATTAATTTTGGATAGATCATGGTACCAAATATTGCTAATTTGCATAAATTTCATACCATTGAGCTTAATGAGGTGCATCCTGGTTTTCAATTGCTATAAGTCATATATTTAAATGACTTTGGTCATATCAGCAGAGATAAACCATCTCTCTATCGGTTGCAACGCGAGCCAAATTTATTTTTTAAAGACTTTTAATGACCCTAGTCACTTATCACATTACTTATAAAGGTGGGATATTAGTCCTAGACCTACCCCTGTTAAGGTGAGCGTTTGTACTAGTTTATTCTTCTGCAATTTAACGAGATAATAGGCTTTAAGAGATTTAGAATTCAATATTTCTCTAAAACCATATAGTATGTTCCAAAAAGAAATTTTGGACGCGATCGCGATCGCATATTGAACACCTTGCAAATTCGATATAGTACATTTGGTCACCTTAACAGGGGTAGTCCTAGACCTTACCCCTGTGAAAGTGAACATTTGTACTATTGTACTATTAATGCTGCCGAAGAAGGCGAAAAGTCGAAACATGAGGATGTTTGGGGTCGTAATTGGGTTTGGGTTTGGGTTTGGGTTTTTTCTTTCCTCTAGGAGAAGAAGAAAAGCGTTTGAGATTAACCAAGACAGCCCACTGCTTGAGAGTCTGGGCAAATTCAACTGTATTCATCTTCAGGTAAGGTAACCAAAGTGGTGAAGGTAAAACGATTGCCATGCCCCTAAATGTACCTTGTACCTCTTCGACCAGATAGTAGTCCGATAAACCTGCGTTAATTTTGCCTATTCCATGAACGGACTTCAAGGCAGTTTTCACGGTAGAGAGAATGTTGAAAGCAACTATCGCTATACAGAAGACAAATAAAGCAGCCTTGGGATAGCCCAAACTATTCAGTTCGCAGTTAAATGTATCTGTGATTACCTGAAACATTCCTTCGATACTCCATCGTTGAAGATATAGTCTGGCTATAGTGGTTGCCGATGCAACTGATGGAGATAAATGAGTCAGGATGGCTACTTCTGTATCCCCGTGCCTGGTAGCTTGCTTGAGTTTAACCACGACTCGGCGCAAGTTTAAACTGGTGTCATCATAGGTGATTTTAATCTGTTGTTCGAGTACTTTGCCTGTCTCGGTTACTCCCATTTCTACCAGGGATGAAAGTTCTTGTCGAGGCAAACCTTTATGTTCTCGGATTATGAAATAACCTTCTCGACTTGCAATCCCAGACAAAAATTGACGGGTACAAAAGTTACGGTCGGCTATCCAAACTTGTTTAGCTGTGACTGTTTCTAAAATTGAGGGCAACAAGGATCTTTCTTGGGCATGACCATCTTCATGAAGAAAAATATCCACTACCAACATTTTTTGTGGATCTAGTACCGCAATAGATTGTCCTGGCAATGCTCCTGAAAGATTATTTCGTAATACTTTCAGCCTATGCTCGGTTGCTCCTAAATGGTTTCCATCCGCAATTCTGAGGTCGTATCCTGGCAGTAATTCTTCTTGAGGACAGTCTAATTCTGCTATTACTGGTTGAAGATTTTCAGCACTGTATTTAACTAATGCTTGAGAAATACCCAATTCCATTCCGTTGAGTTTCCCATATAATGCAGGGCGTGAAACCCCCATCGTTTTTTCTAATGCTTTATATGCCGCGCTAACCGACGGATGAATCCCGCTCACTACCAAACTCATCAAACTGACAACGTTAGAAAACAATAACTCTCTTGTATATTGCTTAACTGCATGAGTTTTAAACAGTTCATTTAGCGCAGTCGGTTCAAAAATCCGCTCCATGATTCCTCTAACCATTACTGTTGCAGGTGTTGCTTCGACGAATTGTTCAAAAATGGCACTAATCATGGTTCAATTCCTTTCATCCTCTTATTTTGTGAAGATGGCATTAGTTATTGTTCAATTGTATCCAGATTACGTTAATTTGTTTTAGTACAAACGTTTACCTTAACAGGGGTAGTATTTATCTCTTAAATTTAATTAATTTTTCCCTATTGCCCCTGGCTTTATTTGGTGTACGCACCTTAATTCGGCAACGTCAACATATTTTGAAACTCAATCAAAGAATCCAGTCTCAAGCTGAATTGAGTACTGAAATGACCAAGTTAAAAGAACGTAATCGCCTAGCAGAAGCAATGCACGATACCATTGGACACACCTTAACCGCCTCGATTGTGTCTCTGGAAGGGGTAAGCTTGTTGTGGAAAAAGCGTCCAACAGAAGCGATCGCTCTGTTGGAATCTGTTCGCGAACAACTTCAGGCAGGTTTTGGGGATATTCGGCAAACAGTTCGCGCTTTAAAAACTGATACTCTAGCCGATTGTGTCAATCTCAAAGATAGCCTAATTCAATTGGTGGAGCGAGTAAAAAGACAAACATCAGTAAAAATAGAGCTTCAGTATTCCATTCAAGTGGATTTAGTCTCCAGGTAATGATGCCTTTGACATTAGAGCTTTCGATCAAACCCCTCAGTAAAGTTATAGAGCAGAAAGAATATGATTAAATTGGAAGATCTGGGCTTTTCTGCTATTTATCAGCACGTATTCTTGCAGTCTAGACAATGATTGATAATCGGCAAATTTATCTCCGCGATCAAACACTAATACTAAACCGTTTAGTCTAATATAATGTTATTCTAAAACTAAGAATGACAATTGCTAAATTACATTTTAATGATCACAAATAAGGAAAGTAATAAATCAGAAGCTAAAACCGTGGCGATATTACAAGGTGCGATCGCCGAATTTCTCACAGGGGGCTATGCTGCTACTAGTATGGATAAAATAGCTAAAGCAGCGGGAGTTTCCAAAGCTACGGTATATAGTCACTTTGGCGATAAAGAAAGCTTGTTTAATGCTGTAATTCAGGATTTAGTTAAAGATAAATTTCAGACAGTTATGGGTTTAGATTCACCGCAATCTTTAGAACAAGACCCCAAAGTAGTTTTGTCAGAAATGGCGACTAGAATGCTAGCTAATGCCAAAGGCGATCGCTCTTTCCAAGATTTTATGCGGATTATTATTGGCGAGTCGGGGCGTTTTCCTGAGTTAGCGAAAGCTTATGTTAGTAGTGTAGTCAAACCCGCAATTGAAATCCTGACTAAATATTTTAAATCCCATCCCCTACTACAGTTAGAAGATCCTGAAGCCACGGTTAGGGTGATGATGGGGACAATGGTTTATTTTATAATGCTACAGGAAATGATGCATGGTAAAGATATTGTGCCACTTGAAGGCGATCGTGTCATTAAAACCTTGACCGATTTGATTACCAGAAATCAGGATTAAAAATTAGCGGTAGCAAGGGTTTTCGAGTCATCACCAAAGTTTTAAGGATATCCGCTATAAGCCTTGGTTAGAGATTTTGCACCCACTCAATTGATAACTTGTTCTGCGATCGCACCCAGGCGGCGATTTTTGCTACTCAGTAGACCTCTTGCAAAAGTCTTTTATGATATAATAATAAGTTTGGTAATTTTCTCTTAGGGCGATCACTACTAATTTAAAATTGGTACAAAAGTCTTTTATAATAGAGTAAAAGGTTGAATTTTTAATTAATTAAAAATGAAATACTGGCAAGCAAAAAAAATATCATCAACTAAATTCAAACGAATGACGGGAGTCAAAAAAAACTTTTGGCGTGATGGTTCGCCAAGTTAAATATAAAGAAAAACAAAAAAAGAAACTAGGTCGCCCTAGCAAATTAATTATTGAAGACCAAATTTTATTAACTCTTCAGTACTTAAGGGAGTACCGAACTTATTATCATATAGGACAAGATTGGAAAATCTCAGAATAAAGATGTGTGCCGTATTGTCCTAAAAATTGAAAATATATTAATTAAATCTCGAAAATTTAGTCTTCCAGGAAAAAAGAAGTTATTAGACACTTTTCTGGATGAGGAATTGATTTTAATAGATGTAATGGAGAGTCCTATTGAAAGACCAAGCAAACATCAAAAAAGTTTTTATAGCGGTAAACAAAAAAAACATACTTTCAAAACTCAAGTAGTATTTGGACAAAAAAGCAATCAAATTATATGCTTGAGTCATTCTAAAGGAAAGACTCATGATTTCAAACTATTTAAAAATAGCCGCACAAAATTCCATAAATTCCTTAAAGTTATAGCAGACAAAGGATATCAAGGAATTACCAAAATTCATGATTTGAGTCAAACCCCAATTAAGAAACCGAAAGGAAAAAAGTTAAATAAAGACCAAAAGAAATATAATCGTGAATTAAATCGGTTAAGAATTACCGTGGAACACGTTAACCGAAGGCTAAAAATATTTAAAATCTTGTCTTATCCTTATCGAAATCGTCATCGAAGATTTGGTTTAAGAAGTAATTTAATAGCGGGTATTTGTAATTACGAATTAGCTTAATAGGTTTGATAAAAAACTAGCTCGACCTTGATGAATTCAGGAATTATTTAATTATCTGAAATAGTTGATGTTGCTCAAAATTTTGCGAGGGCATTTATGCTATTTTCTTCACCCAAAAAATCTCTCAATTTCCATTATTTTTATTTACTGGAATTGAAATAAAATAACTTTTAATCATACCATAAAAAACTTTTGCAAGAG
>CAVRWR010000017.1:0-25859 GCA_963724445.1 uncultured cyanobacterium
AGTTCCCCGTTCAATGCCGCCACAAAGCAGTTCATCAATTTCGGGAATACCCGCTGAAATAGCTTCTAGATTAACACTGCGTTGATGGGTGTCTAGAATCAGAGTCGGATACGCTAACATCCCTGAGTCGCTTAATTCAATATCATGATGACCCTTGATAAAGCCTGAACCTCGAAACTTTTTGACTTCAATGCAACGCTTATTAATAGTTGAATGCAGCTCAATTACACCGTCGCTCATAAACTGGAGGTCATCATCGGGATTGCAATCGCTTGCTTCAGAGGTAAATAACAGAGTTATGTCGCGATCGACTATAAAGCGGAGGAAGGACTGTATCTGCTTGCGAAACTCAAATGTATCTGAAGCTAGAAAGCGAAACTGGGTAATTGCGTCTAGAAAAACCCGCTGAGGATTTATTTGTTCAATAGTATCAATTATTTTGGTGGTGATGGGTGCTTTTTCTACTTCTGAGGGAGAAAAAATATCGTATCTTTGATCTTCGCTAAAAAAATCTGCTTTAGTACTTAGATCGAGAAAATGAACTTGTTCTAGATCGATGCCGATTAGCTTGGCGTTGCGGCGCAGCCTCGATTCTGGTTCACTAAAGCTAATAAATAGGCTGGTTTCTCCTTGTAAAACTCCAGCATTAAGAAAATGCAACCCCAAAGTAGTCTTGCCACTTCCTGGTTGCCCCGTAATCAAATAAGCCTGATTGGCAACTAATCCCCCTGATAATATCTCATCTAAACCTGCAATACCAGTAGATATACGTCTAATTGTCATTTAAATATTTATTATACTTAATGAGTTTTTAAGCAAAATAATTGCCATCAGAGATACGTCCGTCACCAAACCGATTTTTTCTACTATGTTCTATGTAAATGTTGTTCGCTATCAATGTATTAGTGTATCTTAACCAAAGCAAGAAACAGAAAATCAATTACTAGCTTTTTGGCTGCTTAATTTTGCCCTTAGACGCTAGAATCAAGCTGGCATGACTTTGGTGTAGCTATATTCACCTTTACCTCCTGATAGCCTGAATTAGCAAAAATTTGCGTAATCGTTTCTTTGGCTTGAGTATTTGCCTGATGTAAAATTCCTTGATTACAGGCAGTATTGACAATTTCAATTAGAGTTTGTTTCTGAGCTATAGTTTGTAGCTGAGGCGCAACATCAGGTCCTAAATTGAGAAATCCCCGATCGTAATCGTATACGCGGGAACGGTTAACATCAATTTTACTATCTAATATTTTTGCGGCTGGTAAATTGATTTTTAAGCGATCGCTACTTACTTGGATATCTGTAGCTTTAATTTCTGCTAAATCTATTCCTGCCCTAATTTCTCCCCTAGCAATATATAGTAACCGAGTAGTTGCTAGAGGAATTTCGCCTATTTTTCGTTCAGCGGAGGTGGGAACAATAGTTTCCGTAGTTAAGACGGTGGTGGATAATTCCTGAATATTTCTTAGACGCTGCACAATGGGGTTTATTGCCTCGACTTTGGGTTCAACTGGATGAAATTTAACTAAGCTGCCGATAAAATTCCAAGCGCGATCGCCTGTACGCCAAAGACTAAAAACAGTCAGCAAAACAATTAGACTAATGCTTCCCGTACCCCAAAGTAAAAATTGCTGCCAGAACCTGATTGGGCTTTCAGATGTTTTCATATGTTTTCGTATATTATGTTAATTATTAAATAAGTTAAGGATATGTTTTAAATTTAGTCTAAAATCAACCAGATTATAGAGTCTATTCTTTGAAGTTATAGTAAACTTTCTCCATTTCAATACGTCAGTTAATCATTATTGCTTCCCCAAACCAATATTCTCTCAGGTCATCGAAAGTTTTGACCTGCAAACCGTAAAGAGGATTACCGATTAAAACAAGTTTTTTTGCTGGGTCAATCCCCAAATAAGCAACAGCATGAGAAAATCTTACTCCTTTACCATTTTTTCTTTTCTCCTTGACGTGCATCAAGGCTGGTTGGTTTGTAGTCATTAAATCCTTAATAGTCAAATTATGACGATATTGAGGCTGAAGATCTAGCTTTTTCATCGCCCTTATTTCAGCGAGAGTAGTTGTCCCAAAGCGGTTAGTTTTAGTAAGCTCGACCACCTCACCTTCAGTCAAGTTAGGATGCTGTTTACTATAGCGACCGAGAGTTGCAATACTAGAAGGGGCGCAGGTATAGGGGGTTGTCTGCATTACTACCTGATCAATAATCTTCGGTTGAGCTACTACCTGCACTGGCTGAAGGAAATAGAGAAGAATACTCAAAGAACAGGCGATCGCGCCAATAGCAATCAATAGTTGAGCTACCTGCCTTTTTGACCGTTTACCCGACAGTTCCAAAAATAGTAATAAGCCCAGAAAAAAACAGCCTAGCCCAACAATAATTTCGTTAAAATACCCTGCTAAATAAATTAAAAATATGGGCGGAAATATCTTTGGTAGTAAAGGAGCAAGATTAAACTTATCTAGAATAACTAAAAATCCCAAACCAGGTGCGATCGCAATTAACAACCAGACTAAAGGCTGTTGATGATTCTTCAGCGCATTATCCGAAGTAATTCCCCTTATTGCCAGATTTTTTCCCCCGAATCCCCCGATAACAAAAGTCAAAGTACATATCAAAATCAAACTAATCATAAATATTACCAGTACCTAAATTGACCAACGGTCACGCGCAGGCACCTTTGTTTTACGGAGGTGTACGCGTGACTCTGCCACGATCCTTTAATTCCACTATGGAAAGTTGTCTCTATAATGTCTGTGATCTTAAGATCGATCGAAGGCAATCCTGTTCAGGGGAATAACATTAGCCATAACTTGAAATATGAAAAATAGAAGCGATCGCTTCAAATATAGCGCGAATAAATTTAGAATTAATTTCCGCAATGGACGATTTGAAATTCCAGGGAAGGATACTTGGCATGCTTACTGGCAAGAACCATATTATCTGCTGTTAACTATCCCATGGTGGGGATTTCTGAGTTTTGTAGTTTTATCCTATGTCGCAACTAATGCCCTATTTGCCTTTGGCTTTACGCTTGGCGGAAACTGTATTGCTAATGCTACTCCAGGCTCTTTTATGGATGCCTTTTTCTTTAGCGTACAAACCTTAACCTCCATCGGCTATGGCTCAATGTATCCCACCACCAGCTATGGAGATATTCTAGTCACGATCGAAGCGTTAGTCGGCATCCTTGGTATTACCTTAATCACTAGCTTGGCTTTTACGAGGTTTTCTCAACCCACAGCAAAAGTACTCTTTAGTCGGATTGCAACCATCACTCAACAAAACGGCATGCCAACTTTAATGTTTAGAGCAGGTAATCAAAGACATAATCAAATCATCGAGGCGCAGGTTCGAGCATATCTCATGCGAGACGAAGTTACTGTAGAAGGAGAATATATGCGTCGATTTTATTTGCTGAAATTAATCCGCGATCGCACCCCCAGGTTCACCCTTAGCTGGACAATTATGCACCCCATTGATGAAACTAGTCCTCTGTGGCAAGCAACCCCAGAATCATTAGTTAAAACTAGAGCGATGATCGTGGTTTCCTTTAGCGGTATTGACGAAACCGTTAGCCAGTCTCTTCATGCCCCCTACTCTTATAGTGCTAATGACATATTGTGGTCGCATCGTTTTGCAGACATCATGCATCAGACACCAGAAGGTCATCAATATATCGACTATACCTACTTTCATCAGGCAATTCCCGTTAATTCTTAGTGATTACTGATTATTTCGATCCCGCTTGACGGGACTGGTGGGCATTATCTAAAACATATTTAAATAATCGGTTTTTATGATTGTTTTAACCTTGCCCACCCTACACTTTGAATTGTTAATTGCTTCGATAAGCTAAGAGCTAATAGCTTGTTTGAGTCTAGCAAGTTTTAAGCAATAGTCACTTCATCGGACAGGTAAACATCCTGAATGGCATGAAACAGCTTAACTCCTTCAGACATCGGACGTTGGAAAGTTTTTCTGCCCGAAATTAGACCACAGCCACCAGCCCGTTTATTGATTACCGCAGTACGTACCGCATCGACAAAATCATTATCCCCAGAGGAACCCCCTGAGTTGATCAAACCACTACGCCCTGCATAACAATTGAGTACTTGATAGCGAGTTAAATCAATCGGATGCTCGCTGCTTAAATCGCTGTAAACTCGATCATCTGTGCGACCATATTTTTCGCCTGTAGCTTGAGCAACCGCTCTATACCCCCCATTGCATTCGGGCAATTTTTGCTTGATGATGTCAGCTTCGATAGTAACTCCCAAGTGATTAGCCTGTCCTGTTAAATCCGCCGCCAAATGATAGTCTTGATCTTGTTTGAATACATCATTGCGGAGATAGCACCAGAGAATTGTTGCCATGCCCAATTCGTGAGCATGAGCGAAAGCGCGACTAACTTCCTGGATCTGTCGAGATGATTCTGGTGAACCAAAGTAAATTGTGGCACCAACTGCCACAGCCCCCAAATCCCACGCCTGTTTTACCGAGGCAAACATAATTTGATCCGCCTGATTCGGATAGGTTAGTAGTTCGTTGTGGTTGAGCTTAACAATAAAAGGGAGGCGGTGGGCATACTTACGAGACATCATCCCCAAAACTCCAAGGGTGGTAGCCACTGCATTGCAACTGCCTTCGATCGCTAATCTGACAATATTTTCAGGGTCAAAATAGATCGGGTTGGGGGCAAAAGAAGCTGCTCCTGAATGCTCAATACCTTGGTCTACAGGCAAAATTGATAGATAGCCAGTATTTGCTAGTCTGCCTGTGGAATATAGCTGCTGTAAAGATCGCAGGACTTGGGGATGGCGATCGCTATTGACAAAAATGCGATCAATAAAATCTGTTCCTGGCAAATGTAGGATGTCATGAGATACTTTGGCTTTGTAGGTTAATAAATCTTCTGCTTCACTGCCTAATAACGAAGCCAGATCTTTGGCAGCGGACTGAGTAGCAACCATAACTTTATTCTCGAATGTAATTGTGTTCCTTATTTTTTATTGTGACGATAATTTGGGAGAACTGTCTTAATTCTTTCTGAGAAATTAAATATAAGAAATTAAATAAATAATATCTTCCCGTGGTTAGATGTTTTGCTCTGACGATCTATTGTCTAATACCCCTGAGGTATCTATCTTGTCAGACTTAACCGAGTTTTAATATGTGGGCAACAATTCAATCTGTATTGTGGTGGCTATTTATTGCCCTATTAATACTTACCGTAATTATATTTATCGGTTTCTATCTCAGAGGTGCCTTTCGCGATCGCATTACTTACAAAGTAAAGCATGCCCCCAGACCAGAAGAGTCTGAGTTTCCTTTAATTTTGGCTAGTATTACTAACTCTTTTGTCACCGATGGCGTAATTACTGATTTTTGGCATGAAGCGGCTGCTATTCAGCAAGCTCGTCTGGAGGCGATTGGTCAAGCCAAGCATACAATTGATTTTGAAACATTCTTCATGACCCCTGGCAAGAGAGCAGATGATTTTGCTGCTGCTTTAGCGGAAAAAGCTTCCGAGGGGGTAGAGATCAGGCTGGTAATAGATCAGTATGGGACAAAAGATATTTCAGACCATTATTGGCGGCGCTTGCGTAGTGCTGGAGTAAAAGTCTCTTTCTTCAATCCCTTCAACTGGCGCGCTCCCTTAGATTATGCTGGACGTACTCACCGAAAACTGTTGCTAATTGATGGTGAATTTGGCTTAGTTGGTGGTGCGGGGATTTCCGATCTTTGGGATGGTGTAGAAAAAAAAGATGATACTCAACCCTGGTTAGATGTGGAGATGCGTCTTGAAGGCGAAATTATTAGTATTTTAGCTGGGATATTTTCTCAACACTGGACTTTTGATGATGGCACGGCAGATTTGGGGAAGGTTAAATTCCATAAATTCCATAATTTTAACCGCAGCAGTCAAGATGAGAATGAAGAAGACAAACAGCGTAATTTAATGTTGGTTGTACCAGGAGCAAATCCAAGAATCCGTTTTTCACCAATTCAGGCTTTTAAATACAACAGTATTATCTGCGCCAGAAAGCGAATTTGGCTAGCTAGTCCTTACTTTTTACCCGACGAAAATTCAATTGATTTATTGGTAGCCGCGAAGCAAGATGGTCTAGATGTTCGTATTTTAACTACAAGTGAGCGTAGTGATAAGAAACCCGTATATTATGCTTCTTATGAACATTACGGCAAATTATTAAAAGGTGGGGTAGAGATATACGAGTTTCAGCCGAGTATGACCCATGCTAAATTATTGCTGATTGACGATATCTGGGCAACCACTGGTAGCGCCAACTTTGACCCTCGTAGCTTTTGTCATAACGAAGAGCTAGATATATGTAGCGCCCAGCCAAAGTTAGTTGAAGGGATTAAAAATACTTTTGAGATAGGTTTTGCTCAAAGTAAACAGATAACTTATGCTAAATGGCAAAAGCGATCGCTGCTCAAACATCGGATATTAGGTAATGTGGTAGATTTCTTTCAGTGGCAACTTTAGGCATATTTTTGGGCATACTATTAGCAAAAGTAACATATAGATGTATACGACCTATGTAGTTTGGGTTCGATCGTACATTGTTCAAAAATCATGAAATGCGAAATAAAATACCAGCCAGCATTTTCCACTATTTTCGTAACCTTAGAACCTGGCGAGAAAATCATCGCTGAAGCAGGAGCAATGGCTAGTATGGATAGCCAAGTTACGATTAAAACTGAGCTTTCTGGCAGTTTCTTGGCTGCTTTAGCCAAAAAGTTTTTTGGCGGAGAATCCCTATTTGTTAATATTTTTAGCAATGAAACCAAGCAATATTTAACCTTAGTTTTAACCCAATCTGTTGTGGGAGATATTGCCGAAATTGAACTCCACGGCAAAGATATCTACTTTCAACCAGGAGCGTATATTGCTAGTACCCCAGGAGTAAAACTGGGAGTTCGTTGGGCAGGTTTTACGAGTTGGTTTGCTGGGGAAGGATTATTTAAATTGAGATTAAGCGGCAAGGGGCGGGTCTTTTTTGGAGCTTACGGGGGAATTACCAAAAAAGCAATTGACGGTGAATTTATTGTTGATAATGGTCATTTGGTGGCATACGAACCAGGGATACAAATGGGCATCAAACTTTCTAATGGCTTAGTTGGTTCTTTCACTTCTGGAGAAGGATTTGTCAATCGTTTATCTGGCAGAGGCAATATTTATCTTCAGTCTCGAAGCATTGGTGGACTGGTAGGCTTTTTACGTACTAAGGTGCGCTAAACCATGAAGATAGAATTATTACATCAACCTGAAAGCGCGATCGCTCGCGTCTCATTAGACTCAGGAGAAGAGTTAGTGGCTCAAGCTGGAGCGATGATTGCCATGAGTGGCAGTATTAATGCCAGTACTACCCTGCGCAAAGGTAAAGGGGGCGGAGTTATGGGCGGCTTGAAGCGCATGGTTGCAGGAGAATCTCTTTTTCTAAGTGTTTTTCGCTCTCCCACCGATGGGAATACAATTTGGTTAGCACCTCGGTTAATTGGAGATTTATTCATCTATGAATTGACAGGACAAGATTTGGTTGTCCAAGCAAGTTCTTATTTAGCCTGTAGTTCCGAAGTCGATCTTGATGTGGGCTTTCAAGGTTTTAAATCTTTGTTTTCGGGCGAGTCTATTTTCTGGCTAACTTTCTCTGGTCGAGGATTAGCTCTGCTGGCTTCTTTTGGCGGAATTTACGAAGTTCCTGTTGACGGTGAATACATTGTTGATACTGGTCATATAGTTGCGTTTGAAAAAAGCCTTGACTTTAGTATTATCAAAGCTAGTTCCAGCTTACTTGGTTCTTTCTTAGGTGGAGAAGGATTGGTTTGTCGTTTTAAAGGCAAGGGTAAAC
Organism: uncultured cyanobacterium; assembly: GCA_963724445.1. Classification (GTDB taxonomy): domain Bacteria; phylum Cyanobacteriota; class Cyanobacteriia; order Cyanobacteriales; family Xenococcaceae; genus Waterburya. The sequence continues at coordinate 7,894 of CAVRWR010000017.1, forward strand.
TCTACTGTCAAACCCATAATCCAGGGGCATTCGGTTCTACTATTGGTTCTCAGCTTCCACCTAGATAAATAAGTAATGAGTAATAAGTAATGAGTAATAAAATTCCTTATCGAGTAGAACATAATCCCGCTTATGCTTCTTTAATTCTCGATTTGCCAGCTAATAAAACCGTGATGGTGGAAGCATCGGCAATGGCAGCGATGGACAGCAACCTGCAAATGAAATCGAAAATGAAGGGTGGATTGGTCAAAGGCATTGGGAGGATGCTAGGGGGCGAATCTCTATTTATCAACGAATTTACTGCTCAGGGAAAAAAAGGGGAAATATACATATCTCCTGGAGTGCCTGGAGATGTACAGCACTATTTTGTATCTAGTAAATGTAGTTTGATGGTTCAGTCTTCTGGATTTGTTGCCTGTAGCCCTGAAGTCGAAATCGACACCAAATTTCAGGGTTTTAAAGGCTTTTTTAGTGGAGAGTCTTTGTTTTTACTCAAAGCTACAGGCAATGGTGATTTTTGGTTTAGTTCCTATGGCGCGATCGTGGAGATTCCCATTGAGGGAGATTATGTAGTGGATACTGGCTACATCGTTGCTTTTGAAGATACTCTCAACTATTCTGTGGAAAATATTGGTGGACTGTCTTTCAAAAGTTTAAAGACGGGAATTTTTGGTGGGGAAGGTTTGGTGTGTCGCTTTAGGGGAGAAGGACGCTTATGGATTCAATCCCACCATCTTTCTCCTTTAATTAATTTCTTGAATCCGTTCCGTCCGACAAAAAGTAATTAGCGATCGCCGCTGTTGCTGCCCAAGAGTTACGTTATCTTAGAAGATAAGAAAATAATATCTATATCAAAGTAGCTATGAAAAAATTAGTGCTGCTGTGCTTGTTTGTTCTCGGAGTTGGATTTGCCCTATTCAATTTTAAAGGACTGGGGCAAAAAGGAGAATTTAATTCAATTATTTTGGATTTTAAAGAAGAAGTGCCGATCTCTAAGATCAGTGCAGAAATTCAAGGGCTATCGGCAAAATATAATCAACGAGTCGATCTAAACAGTATTTTCTCGATTGATGACCGCATTTATATTGTCGAAGGAGACAAAAAAACACTCAAAGAGTTAAGGCGATCGCCGATCCGCAAAGATACGGAATATATTGAGGCAAATTATCTCTATCACGGTCTTGCTGCGCCTAACGATCCTGAATATAGCAAACAGTGGAACTTCCGTAATATTAATGTCGAACAGGCTTGGGATGAAACCAAAGGTGCTGGCGTGACCGTTGCGGTAATTGATACAGGAGTTAGCAAAGTACCCGATTTAAAGTCCACCAAGTTTGTCAAAGGCTATGACTTTGTAAATAACAAAGACGATGCTAGTGATGATAATGGACATGGTACTCACGTCGCTGGAACGATCGCCCAGTCTACCAACAATGGCTACGGGGTAGCAGGGATTGCCTACGAAGCAAGTATTATGCCGTTGAAGGTTCTTTCTGGTAGCGGTGGCGGTACGATTGCCGATATTGCCGAATCGATTAAATTTGCGGCAGACAATGGCGCTGGTGTGATCAACATGAGTTTAGGTGGTGGCGGTGCTAGTAACATGATGGAAGAGGCGATTAAATATGCCCATAGTAAGGGTGTTACCATAATTGCTGCCGCAGGGAATGAAGGTCGCAATACCTCCTCCTATCCTGCTCGCTATCCCGATGTAATCAGCGTTTCTGCCATTGATGCTGGGGGAGATAAAGCCTCCTACTCAAACTTCGGCGCGGGGGTTGATATTTCTGCTCCAGGTGGGGGAGAAACAGGCAAAATTATTCAAAATACGGTCGATCCTAGAACGGGAGAATCAGTATTTGTCGGTTTTCAAGGAACTAGTATGGCAGCACCTCACGTAGCTGGAGTAGCAGCTTTAGTTAGATCCACTGGGGTTGATAGTCCCGAAGAAATTAGAGATATCCTCAAGCAATCTGCGCGCAAAGTACCAGAAGATCATCTAAATCACTTTGGTTCGGGACATTTAGATGCCAATGCAGCAGTCCAATTAGCCCTTAAAGGCAAAATTACCTTCAATGATTTCTTCCGCTGGTTACGTAAGAGTGGTTATCTTAACCTAGGTTTCTGGATTGATGGTGGTGCGGTAGCATTACTACCCAAACTAGGGATGGTTCTCGGCTCCTATTTACTGGCTTGGTTCTTACGCAACTATCTACCTTTAACCCTTGGTTTGAACAGTGGTCTAATCTTTGGTAGCTCTGGCTTGTTTTTCTTGCAAGGACTTTATTGGTTTGATTTACCCCAGTGGCCCATGCGTTTATTTGGTAGCTCTCTTCCAGAATTGGGTAACGTAGTTTTTGGCAACTCAAATTTCAATCCTCTATTTGCCAGTGCTTTGATTCCTTTGGCATTAACCGTCTTGCTGTTAAATTCCAGCCTCAAATGGTTTGCCATTGGCACCAGTATTGGAGTCGCCGCTTGTTTAGGTGTTAGTGCCTTTACCGATCCTGGCATCTGGCTCTTGGGCAGTGGCGCGATCGCCCGTACTTATTTAGTAGTTAACGCCCTGCTTTGTATAGGCTTGGCTTACTTGAGCAGCCAAAAAGATTCCTTAAGAGTCTAGATGGTATCTACAGTTCAAAAACACGTAGACACATATAATTAGAGTGGGGTTTGGCAATGTCAGATCCCTATTTTTTATCGAGGTAAACTAACATGACCGTAACTGGTACAGTTGAAAAGAAAGGATTTGGCTTTGGTACTTGGGCATTGGTAAGTGAAGACGGAACAACCTATGAGCTAAAAGACCCCGCAGCAGAGTTACAGCAGGAAGGCATCAAGGTAGAAGTAAAAGGCAAGATTCGCGAGGATGTGATGACTATGGCGATGATTGGTGCTGTATTAGAAGTCGAATCATATAAACTGCTATAAATAATTCTATTCAACAGATCAAAAGCAACAGATGTCATGAAAAAGGTAGCTGTGTTTGGTAACGCTGGTGGTGGAAAGTCTACTCTTAGTAAAAAACTGGCAGAGATTACCAAACTACCACTTTATGTTTTGGATAAGATCAAATATAAATCTGGTGGAGAAGAAGTTGATTACCATGATTATCGAGCAATTCACGATCAAATTTTAAGGTCTGAAGAATGGATCATAGATGGATATGGATGTTCAGAAACTATTTGGGAAAGACTCAACGCAGCAGACACACTAGTTTATTTAGACCTACCTTTACCAATACACTTTTGCTGGGTTAGCAAACGCTTAATTAAAGGATTATTTAAAAACCCCGAAAGTTGGCCAGAAAATAGCCCTATTCTGAAAAGCAGTTTTAATAAAGCTATCGTGTGCTGATAGCATGCCATAGATTTTTGACTCCAAAAATATCGTAAATATGTTCGTCAAACAACTGAAACGAAAGAAATTTATCATTTGAGATCCGCGAAGAATATCGAGCAATTCATCGCAAAGATCAAAAATCTGAAGTTCTTGATTAGTATTACTCAGTCATCAGACGTAAAAGTGCTTCGGTGGATATTTTCCCGCTCATTTCTGTTCCTTCAAGTAGACTATCGGCAAGATCTCTTTTCTGGCGATGGAGATCGACAATTTTCTCTTCAATCGTTCCTTTAGTTACCAAGCGATAAATAGTTACAGGACGCTGCTGTCCAATACGGTGGGCGCGATCGCTTGCCTGGTCTTCTACCGCAGGATTCCACCAGGGATCCATATGGAGGACATAATCGGCAGCGGTGAGATTTAGTCCCGTACCGCCTGCTTTAAGGGAGATTAAAAAAACATCCCCTTCTCCTCCTTGAAACTTGTCTACCCGAATTTTTCTTTGTTTAGCGGGGGTACTACCGTCGAGATATTGATAGGATATCTGGTTTTGTTCGAGGTAATCCTGAAGAATATGCAGATGATCGACAAACTGGCTAAAAACTAAGGCTTTATGGCGATTTTCTAATAGTTCTTGGATCGTTTCCCCAAATAGTTCTAGTTTGGCACTAGGTAGAGTACTGTCAGACATGACCAAACGAGAGTTACAGCAGGCGCGACGCAATTTCATAATTTCTGCCAGTATTTGCAGATGTTTCGTTCCTGCCGTGGCATCACTATCAGACAATTTGGCGATCGCCTGTTGTCTTAAAGCTTCATAAAATGCCATTTCTGGCTGAGACATATCGACGTGGAGAGTAATCTCAGTTCTCGAAGGTAATTCTTCTAGTACCTGGGTTTTAGTCCGACGCAGGATAAACGGTTGAATCAGTTTTTTTAGCTGTTTTCTAGTTGCTCGATCCTGATTTCTTTCGATGGGTGCGGCAAAGCGTTGGTTAAACTGTTCCCAGGAACCTAATAAGCCTGGATTGATAAAGCGGAACAGATTCCACAGTTCCCCCAGATGATTTTCAATAGGGGTTCCTGTAGTGAGCAATTTAAACTTGCCCTGAAGCTTCATCGCTGCCTGAGAACGTTTGGTACTCATATTTTTAATTGCCTGAGCTTCATCGAGGACAATCGTTTGCCACTCTACCTTTGCCAGCATTGTTGCCACTTCATCCTGCTGTAATAGACCATAGCTACAGACAAATAAATCTAGAGGCTGTAGTCCCTCTAAAGTCTCTTGGCGATCGCTATTATCAAACTGAACGGGGTTTAAGGTAGGGGCAAATTTCTCGGCTTCACTAATCCAGTTCAGGCAGACGGAGGTAGGGGCAATAATCAAGGTTGCTCCCTGAGTTGCCTTGCTTAAAATTAAAGCTAGAGCCTGTAAAGTTTTTCCCAAGCCCATTTGATCCGCTAAACAAGCTCCCACACCCCAATGAGCCAAACGAGATAGCCACTCAAAACCTTCCTGTTGGTAGTCCCTTAATTCGGCTTGCAGGGTGGAAGGTAGTTGAGGCTGGAGATCTTTGACTTCCTTAAGCTTGCGAACCTGCTGTTGCCAGTGCTTATCGGTTTGTATATTGTCCACATCGGCGATCGCATCCTGTAAGACTAAAGAAGTTAGGGGATGAAATTGCAAACTGTTGCCTTGTTTGCTGCCAAAGGCTCTTAACTCATCTAATCGCTGGCGAAACTGTTGAGTCAGGGCGATAAACTGACCGTCTCCTAAAGGAATAAAGCGACTGGGGGTTTGCTCTAACAAAACAAGTAAGTTCTCCATATCCAGTACGAGATTTTCGTCCAGTTTTAATTCCCCGCTAGCAGCAAACCAATCGTTTTGACGGTTAATTTGCATCTGAAAGTCACTCATTCCCGCTTGGTGAGTTACCCGCAGCTTTTCTCCTTCGGGCCACTCGATAATCACCCGATCCTCTAATGCCTGGAGTTCTAACAATAAAGTCAAACAATCTTCTGGCTCTTCAATCAACCACTCGCCATCTTGGGCATCATAGCGAGTCAGAATAGAACAGGATTCAGTCACCGCCGCCGCCAGTTGCTGTTCTTCGAGCATCTGGCGATTAGTTTGCAGACGTTTACCCTCTATTTCCGCAATTACCGTTGAGCCACCTTTCCCAGGGCGAAAATAAGAACCCCTATTGCCAAAGGGACGGCAGAGGAGAGCCGCTTTTAAACCTGCTCCTGCAGGCAAAAGATGAAGATGGGGTCGGGAATTAGCCTCAACTTCCGTCGCACTTTCCACCCCACCACCAATATCCGAATGAACTGTAACAATGGGAGAAACACCGCTAATGGCTGCTAATACCTGTTCGGCGGCAGCAGCAGGAACTTTTAAACAATTATCTTGACCCAGGATCGTGGCAATTCGCTGATGTTCGGGGGTAATTTCAATTACTTTAAGCCTAGTGGGAGTCTCCTTAACGATCGCAATCTCCTTGTCTGACTTGAGCTTGGGAGAAAATTCTAGACTCAAGCGTTCCTGTTTTAGTTTTTTGACGATTAATTCTGGTTCGCCAGAAACGATGTCTACCCTGGTTGTCGGAGAATCTTGCCAAAATACTAAGGGATGCCCGACCAATTCCACCATCGCGCGATCGCTAAAATTATAGTCGATCTTGTCGTAGTAGCCATGATAGGTAGTTTCCAGATGACTGCATATTTTTGAGTCTTGAGGAGTCAGATAATCAAACTGACCAGGATTTTGGTAAAGACGCTTCGTGGCGATGGGACGACCTTTACTCCAATTTCCTTTGGCGGTAATTTTTTGTTCGCGGGGTTGTAGGACAAAGCTAGAGGAATAGAAGGTAATCAGCCAGATTAGGCGTTTATCTGCGTTGATTGAGGAATCCACCTCTGGCTTTCGGAGATTTGCCAGGGCTTTTAAGGATAGTTCCCAAGGTTGTTGGGTTTCGACCAAATCTACTAAAGCAGGAGCTTCGGTCTTGGAGTTGACCGATTCAACCAGGCTCTTTGGCGACTTAAGCCGAAATAATAATTCCGCAGCTTCCACCGACAACCAATAATACCCCACCGCTTCTGCTCGATCTGAGAGGTTTTTTAATAATCGGGGGACACGTTTTCTGGCTTCTGCTTCATTAACCCAATAAAGACACAGGGAGCAAAAGAAGGTTTCTAGGCTATTCCCCTGTTGGTAGCCAGGGATATGAGCATTTACGACCCATTCTTGATGGCTGGGATCTCCCCGTTTAATTTCGATTACTCTTAGCAACCAGGTATAAACGTAGTTGAGCCAATGCTCGGATTTACTCGCCATGATCTTGGCATAATCCACCGCTTCTTTTAGTCTGGCAGGAGTGTCCGCTTGGATCAGTGCCAAGATGAAGAAAATCCCGCCGATACCGTCTAGAAATACCTTGCGTTTTTTAGTTTGCTGCTTTACTGCCTGTAAGGCGGCGGTATAATAAGCAATTGCTGCTTCAGTATCTCCTTCAATCAAACAGAGCCAGCCCCGCAGGACATTGGCTGATGGCTGAAATTCAGAAGCGATCTGTTCTAGATGTTCTTTGGCATCTTTAAGATTATCCCGCAAAATAAGCTGTTCGACTAGCAATAAACGGAGATGATCGGAGCCACTTTGATTGAGTAGGGCAAACTGTTCCTCCACGGAAGATAAGCTCATTACTGAACCGAGCATAATGCTGGACATACCCAACTCATATAGTTCTGGGGGTAGCCGATTGAACCACTCAGCATCAAAAGGGTTGTTTAAAACTAATTCTAAGATTTCATCAAGGGTAATTTGCTCTCTACCATAGCCATATTTTTCGTAGCACTTTAATTGTTCTAAGACATACTTAACATCCTGACGATAGATCCCAATACGAACTTCCCGTAGCAGTTGCTCAACGCTGTTGAAAATTTTCGTTTCTGAATTGTAATAGCTGCGAATCGGTAAGTACTTTCCTACCACCTCCACCATATTTGACCATCCTCCAGCAGCGATCGCCTCACGAGTAGCAATTTCGGCAATTAGAGGTTGGCATTGGGGAGATCTGCCACTTTCTTGAATAATTAGCTTTAGTCTGAGGAGATATTCAAGGTTAATTCTGAGTATTTTATGATCTACTGCTTTGCCATTGTCTTGAGTTATGCCAAGGGCGCTTAAACTCTGTAAAAATATGTTGCGGTTGACTGGCTCATAAAAAACCGAAAAAAGTTGAACTATTTGCCTTTGTAAGTTGGATAATTGTTGATAGGCTCGATCGAGGTGCTGACGAAGCTGATTAATTTCGAGATCGGAGGCAGACATAGGTCGCAAATGAAAAAGATTAGCTAACCAAAAGCTTACCTCTAGGTAGCATAACTATTCAAGAACGGCTTTATTGTTTTAGTTTTAATTCTCTAATTCGAGCAGCTTTTCCTCAACATACTTAGCTAACGCCTGGTTGTTTTGCTGTTTAAATAATTTTGCTGCCTGCTGAAGATTGGCGATCGCCTTGCCCTTCTCTCCCAACGCCTGGTAGACTAAACCCAAATTGCCATATGCCTCGCCATAGTCAGGTTTTAACTTAATTGCCGCTTGGTGATTAAAGATCGCCTTGGGATATTCGCGAATTTTGTTATATGCCACTGCTCGATTGTAGTAAGCTTCAGCATAGTTAGGATTTAAACGAATTGCCTTAGTATAATCAGCGATCGCTTGGTGATAGTCTTGGTTAGATAAATAAGTTGTCGCTCTATTGTAGTGAGTTGGGGCATGGAGTGGATTACATTCCATGACGTGGGTATAGTCGGCGATCGCGCTTTGATAAGCCTGGGTTTTATGATAGACATTGGCTCGATTGTAATAAGCCTCTAGATCTTGGGGATTGAGGGAAATCGCCAAATTGTAATCTGTCAAGGCTTTGGGGTACTGTTTGAGCTTGTTGTAGGTATTGCCTCGGTTGTAATATGCTTCTTGATCCTCTGGCTTGAGCCGAATCACTTCGGTAAAATCGGCGATCGCCTGTTCATGCTGGGCTAATTTATTGTGAGTAATTCCTCGGTTATAGTAAGCATCGGTATAGTTGGGGTTAAGCTCAATTGCCCGATTAAAGTCGGCGATCGCCTGAGGGTATTGCTGTTGCTGATTATAGGCTGTACCGCGATTAAAATATGCCTTGGCATAATTGGGACATAGGTCGATCGCGTTGGTATAATCTTTGACTGCTTGAGGATAGTTTTTTAGCTGCCCATAGCCATATCCTCGAAACGTATAGGCTAAAGCATCTTTACTGTTGAAGCGTAAAATAGCACTTAGATCTTGTATCCCTGCCTCAAAATCTTCTACGGTATAGTAGAGTTCACTGCGACGATAGTAAAGATCGATATTACGAGGGTTTTGCTTTAATTCAAGATTCAGCTCTTCCAAAGCATCTTGATAATCAGGTGATTCCCATTCTTTTGCCATAAAATTTTATTTAGCATTGACAATTAAACTGTTTAACAATGCTTCTTAGTGAAGCAATAGCTATCAATACTTATCGGTTATTGTTTATCTGACGAATTTTATGATTTTGACATATTTAACTTAATTACGCCTACTTACTTAGCTGTTGAATCTTGAGAGAACAAACTTTGGCTAGTTTTGTTTCTCCTTGTCTGGTAAATAAAGTCTTTGCCAAAGTCAAATCCTGAAGAGATTTCTCCAGTTTTTGGAGAAAATAATATAGCAGTCCTCGATTGTAATAAACTTCAGTATAATCAGGATCGTAAAATATTGCTTGAGTGTAGTCGGCGATCGCTTTAGCATATTCTCCTAACTGCTGATAAGCAATACCACGATTGTTATAAACCTCAGCAGACTGGGATTTAAGAGCTATTGCCTGGTTATAATTAGTTATTGCCTTGAGATATTGTCCCAAGCAGCTATAGGTAGTACCCCGATTAAAATATGCTGGGTAATAATCTTCAGCTAAAGTTAGACATTTTGTATAGTCAGCGATCGCCTGGTGATAATCCCTCAAAAAATTATGGGCATTACCGCGATGATAGTAAGCTTCATAATTTTCGGCATCAAGCTTAATCACCATGGTAAAGTCGGCGATCGCCCCTGGAAAATTTTTGAGTTGACCACAGACATAACCGCGATCTTGATAGATACTGGCTAAATTAGGCTGGAGTAAAATTGCTTCACTATAGCTTGCCCAAGCATTATCATAGTCTTGGAGTCGGCAATAAGCATCTCCCTGACGATAAAGTGATTGCCAGTCTTGAGGATTGAGTAATGTTGCTTGGCTATAGTCGATGATTGCCTCACAATAATTTTCTAACAGAAAGTTGATCTCTCCTCTTTGGCGATATGCTGCAAAATGATCTCGATTGCAGTGAATGACGGCGGAAAAATCGCCGATCGCCCGATCATAGTCTGCTAAAATTTGATAAATACGACCCCGATGAAAGTAAGCCTCAGAATTATGGCGATCGCAGCGAATTACCTCGGTAAAATCTGCTATGGCAAGTTGATATCTTCCTAGAAGCTCGTAAATGCAACCACGATTATAATAAGCTTGAGCATAGTCAGGATCTAGCTCAATCGCTTGAGACAGATCGGCGATCGCCTGAAGATAGTTTTGTAGAATGCCGTAAGCATAACCACGACTGCGATAAGCTTTCTCCAGTTTGGGATCGAGCTGAATTGCCTTGGTATAGTCGGCAATTTCTCGATCGAATCTTTTTATTTCGCCATAAGTATAGCCTCGGATTAAATAAGTCTTCGTGTTTTGAGGATCGAGTTTTAGAACCCGATCAAAATCTTGGATCGCGAGGATATAGTCTTTTCGCTCAAGATGAGCTTTTCCTCGATCAAAATAGGTTTTTACCAGTTCTCGATCGTATTTTTTGAGATCGTGCCAATTGATTGATTGAAAGTTTTTATGACTTGCTTTCTCCACGTCTAACATTTTAAAGCGCAATATTTAGTCACTAAATTAATTAAGGCTGACAATCTTTGACTAAAGGTTAACAGCATTTAAATAATAGCCGTTTTTACTAAAAATGATTTGTTTGTTAATTATTAATTATATTTTGCCTGGTTATTTGCGCTCAATTCTTTTGCTTCAAGTAAATTACTTTTTTATGCATAAATGTATGACGCAAAATGTTAGTCATTCCAGTTGTCTTTCCTATAGTTATACTGATTTAAACTTAAAAAACAAGGCTCTTCTAGACTAAATATGATAAATTGCTAACAAAACACATCAATGCGATTAAATGTATTTTGGGAATCCTGTACCAAATCTTGAAAGCCTGGCAATTCAACTATCATTGTTTCAATTGACAATCCCTCTTCAGGGGCATAGTGGACAACTAATAATTGTTAGTGTTTTAAGTTTTGCAAAAGTAAACTTCATCTGAACCATCATCATTCAATCCAGATAAAGAACCCGATCGCGTATATTTTCTTTTTTTAATTAAACCAAGCATAATTAGATTGTTACATTCAGTAGATATAAACAGTTTGCTTCCAGTATATTTTTGTTCTACTTCTGATAGCAAAGCTGAAGCAATTCCCTGTCGGCGATATTGAGAATGTACACACAGAAAAGATATTAAAGGATGACCAAATAAAGAGCTTTCCTCGATCGCGCTAATATAGCCCACAACAGTATTATCTAGAATATAAACCTGTAAGCGTTTTTCTGATATTTCCTTCAGGCGATCGCCTCCAAACTCATCAAAAACATCTATTTGAATTAAATCTTCTTTCTTGCCCAATCGAATCATATTTTCTGGCGTTAACCAAGTTTTCAATTATCCATGTTGAAATTTTCATAACACTTAAAAAGTCAAAAATCTGGTAACTAAGCTGGATTTTTCTTTGCCAACTTTTTTATTTTATTTCTTTAACGTTTAGCTAGTGCGAAACAATTTTATATTTGTCCTAGATTTGTCCGCGCTGCAAATTTAATCTTTGGCATTAATTAAAGGAGAAATCTCGAACATGGCTGAATATATTGGTACTCCAGACAGTGAAGATTTCCGACTCATTTTTCCCTTAAGTCCCGAAAATGACATTATCGATGGTCGTGAAGGAGACGATATCATTGATGGTTACAGCGGTAATGATATTCTTTCTGGATTTGACGGTAATGATACTATCAATGGCGGAATAAACGAAGACTATGTAGCTGGAGAAGATGGCGATGATATACTACTCGGATTTGATGGTTTAGATACATTGCTGGGCGGGTTTGGCAACGATCGGCTATTTGGAGAATTTCATGACGATATTCTCTATGGCGGTGAGGATGGAGAAGACACGTTAGTCGGGGGAGATGGAAATGATATTTTATATGGCGAAACTGAAGATGATAGTCTTGAAGGTGGACAAGGAGACGACCTTTTAAACGATCCTTTCGGCAGCAACGAATTGTTTGGTGAAATCGGTAACGACACATTATTAGGGGGTGATGGTAGAGATACTTTATCTGGCGGTGACGGCAACGATATTCTAGAAGGAAAACAAGGAGACGATATCCTCAATGGAGGGTTGGGTGCAGATACCTTTGTTTTTGCAACTATCTTAGATACAGGAATCGATACCATTGAAGACTTCTTTTTTGATGAGGGAGACAAAATTGAAGTTTTTGCCGAAGGTTTTGAAATCGATACGGATGAAATCGATCGCTTTGCCTTTAATTCAAGTTCCAGAGAAGTTTCGTTTGATGGCGAAGTTTTTGCCGTTATTGGAGGAGAGGACAACTTTATTCCTGTTGAAGATATCGACATTGTTTGAGTCAGAGATTATCTAAGTCGCTAATGTTCTTACCGATGAAATTTTTACAGACATTCCAAAATGTCTGTTTTCCGTATATTTAAACAAGGAATCTAATGTTAGAAATAGTTTGTCTTAGTTCTCTCGCTTTATCGATCGCTACTTGCACAGATACAGAATTAAACTCAGCAAACCCAGCAATATCTAACCCAATTGAGTTAAATATCGTTTTAAATCAAGTATATTTGGCTCAAGGAAAACCCTACGAATCAGACTATAGCAGGGAAGCAGAAAGAGAGAGAGAAAGACGTGACATCTGGAATCATGGAAATTCTGATTCAGAAAGAGACAGAATATATCGAGAACCCGAACGACGCGATGGCGAAGAATGTATCGAAGAGGCGAGGGGCAGAATATACAGAGAACCTGATGAATACGATAGAAGAGAATGTATTGACGACGAAGATAGAATATATCGAGAACCCGAAGAACGCGATGACGAAGAAGATTATACGAGAGAAGAGAGAGGCAGAATATACCGCGATCCCAATCGTCACAGGTGAGGCTACAATTGTCCATCTAACTCAAAGCTAAATTAGCCTTAATTTTTATTCAGGGACAAATACTTTAAACTGCAAGTTAATGTAAATAAAGTTAGCAAGATGCAGTCACAAATCTACACCAACTATCGCTTGCTCTTACCCGATGAAGAAGTATTAGGGACGATCGCCGTAACAGATGGAATTATTACCGATATTCAGCCAGGAATAGTGTCTCAGGGGCAGAATGGCAATGGTGATTATCTTTTACCAGGTTTAATTGAACTCCACACAGATAATCTGGAAAAGTGTATTTCTCCTCGTCCTGGGGTAAGATTTCCTTTAGCAGCAGCAGCGGTTAATCACGATCGCGATTTAATCAGTTCGGGCATAACTACAGTCTGTGATGCGATCGCGATTGGAGATGTTACTCCCAAAGAAGATTCCCTGCGAATACATCATTATGCACCGATGATTGATACTGTAGCCCAAGGGCAAGCAGCAGGTAGATTTAGTACCGATCATTTACTACACTTGCGTTGTGAACTGGGTTACGAACATCTTTACGATATTATCGAACCCTATTGCGAACATCCATTGCTAGCTTTAATATCCCTAATGGATCATACTCCTGGGCAACGTCAGTTTGTCAAAATTGATAAGTATAAGGAATATTACATGGGTAAGCATGGGGTAGCCGAAGTCAAGATGGACGAATTTATTGCCATGCGTTTGCATAATCAACGCCAATACGCCTTAGACAACCGACAGGCTTTAGTAAAAATGGCTCAAAGTAAGGGAATATCCTTAGCCAGTCATGATGATGCTACGGTAGAACATGTCCAAGAAGCGATCGCCGAAGGGGTTATTTTAGCCGAATTTCCTACTGCGATTAATGCAGCTAAAGAGGCTCACCATAATGGTTTACTGGTTCTGATGGGTGCGCCAAATGTGGTTTTAGGCGGTTCTCACTCTGGCAACGTTTCGGCAATGGAGTTAGTAGAGTTAGATTTAGTGGATATAATTTCTTCGGATTATGTACCCAGGAGTTTATTACAGTCGGTATTTATCATTAGTCAACAAGTCAATAAACCTTTGTTTGAAGTAATTAAATACATTACTTTAAATCCAGCCAAAGCAATTAATTTAGATCATAAAATTGGTAGTTTAGCTGTGGGCAAAAATGCTGACTTTATTACAGTGCATGATGATGAAATTGTTCCCAGAATTTTAGAAGTTTATAAACAAGGCGATCGCGTAGCGTAGCAGGAGTAACTGTCCATTGTCCATTGCCTATTGTCAATTTATTATTTATGCCTGTCCTCAAGGGGAGTTAAATACTCAGCTAGAAACTTTTTTTGCTCAGAGTCGCCAACGGTATGGTGAAAATGCGGCACACCAGTACATGCCTCACTGCACTTTAACTGGCTTTTTTACCGATCGATTAGATTCGATTCCTGTATATATTCAAGCCTTAGAACAGGCGTATATTGCAGCCAAAAATAATTTACCGCTCAAGATTGCCATAAAACAATTAACCTTTAGAGAAAATTGGCATGGTCTGGAACTACAGGGGGATAATCTCAAAAAACTGATAGCTGATTTTAGCGAGAACGAGAATTCTCAAACTCGTCAGGAAGAATTGCGTCTGAAAGATTGGCTGCATCTTAGCTTGGCTTATAATTTTAAGCCAAAATTTGGTCGGGAATTAAAAAACTTGGCAACGAAGATAATCAATCCGCAGGCTGATGTAAATTGGGAACTACGTTTTTACCAGAAAAATGCCGATTTTACCTGGACATGTCTAAAATCTTGGAAGATTTCTGTTTAAGGTAGAAATGCGATCGCTCTCAAGACTTTACCTTAATCAAGATTTGGTAGCAAACTGCAAGATTCCCTGAGTAATTCCAGGAAATAATCGGCTCAAAAGGGTTGGAATTTTTGCTGAACCAACTATTACTTCGGCTTGAGGATGTTTGAGGGCATGCCAAATTGCTTTGGCTACATCTTCTGGTTGACTAGTCAAAGGACTTGAAAGCAGTGCTTTCATCTGTTGAGGATCGCTATCTTTAAAAACGGTACGTTCTAAGAAGTCCGTATTAGTTACGCTAGGATGAATTCCCGAAACATGGATACCTTGGGGTTCTAACTCCAGACGTAGAGTTTCAGTCATGCCCGTAACGGCGTATTTGCTGGTACAGTATGCCGTCATGTTAGGTAAAGGAACTTTACCCCCAAAAGAACCAACATTGATAATATTACCCTGCTTTCGGGCTAAAAAATGCGGGAGTAGAGCATTAATCGTGTAAATATAGCCCCATAGGTTAACGTTAATAATTTTTTCCCAATCTTCTATAGTCGTTTTAGCCATAGGTGCGCTCATGCAGATACCTGCGTTATTAACTAAAACATCAATCTGAGAGAATCGTTCTAAACCAAGATTAACCAAAGCTTCCATTGCCGAGCGATCGCCTGTGTCAGCCGAGATGGCAATTACCTGTCTATTTAAACTTCTAATTTCCTCTGCTACCGACTCTAGCTGGTCCTTGGTGCGAGCAGTAATAACCAAATCGTAACCTTTTTTGGCAAACAACAAAGCAGTAGCTTTACCAATTCCTTGAGACGCACCAGTAATTAAAGCAGTAGAGGGCATATTTTTTTACAGACTAAGTTAAAGTTAAAAAGTTACGACAAAAGTAATGGACGTTTGCCATTAAATCTTAAAAACTAAGCAGATATTTATGCATCAGTAGAAAGATATATAAGTAACGTAGCGATAAGCTTGGTAGATTATTATTTCAATGATTTTAACTAGCCAAGAGCTAATAGCTAATAGCTAACCGCTTCGCGGTTTTAAGACTCACTACTTTCTGCTTTAGCTCTAACCCTTTTCAAGATTGCTGGGGGATTTTTCAGTATTCTGATAACTGCGACGACTAAAATTCCCAGAACGATCGCCGCTGTCCACAGAGGGAAAGTCAGACCAAGGATCGATAAAGAAATTGAGCCAACCGCTTCAATAGTAGCGATGACAAAGTTACCCAGTCCTCCAGTTACTCCCGTCGATGCCAAACGAGTCAGACTAGCAAGAGTTCCCATAATTCCAGCAGTTCCACCTCCAGCGATCGCCGCTAACGTCCACTGTAATACAGGGTCGGTATGACCCAAGGTAGCAGCGGTCATTACGGTACCCACTCCAACTGCCACAGGAACCTGTACAGTATCCAGAAGATTATCGACAATGGGGATATAGTATGCCGAAATTTCCAAGATTGTCGCAATGCCCAAGGCGATCGCCGCTTCTCTTGTCCCTAACCACTCAAAACCCGATGACAAAGGAAAATGCCCGTACATCGCCGATAAACTCAACGCTAATGGCGGAACAAAGACACGAAAACCACAGGCAGCACTAAGGGTAATTCCCAGACACAGAGCAACAATAATTTCCATTGATTCGGCGAATAAGTTCTAAATTTAGCTAATTTAATTAAATGCTAACACCTACCTGAGAAACGATCAGAGCATGAGCTTGTTCTGCATCTAAGGGTTTAGAGAATAAATAGCCTTGACCAAATTCTACCCGCAAAGATTTAAGAGTTTGATATTGTTCGTCGGTTTCAATCCCTTCAGCCACGATCTGCATGTCCAAGACTTGAGCCAGGGTGACAATAGTTTTGACAATTTCTAAGTTCTGCTGCTCGATATTCATGGCACTGACAAAAGAACGATCTATTTTCAAAATATCTACAGGAAATTGAGGCAGATAACTCAGAGAAGAGTAGCCAGTGCCAAAATCATCAATCGATAGCTTAATTTGTCGCGCTTTGATCTGCTGCAATACTTCAATCACCTGTTCGGTATCTTCGATCAACATGCTTTCGGTAATTTCTAGTTTGAGGTACTGACTGTCTACCTGAGTCTGCTCAATGATGCGATCGATAGAAGTAAGGAAACTGGAATTGTGCAGTTGTTCTCCCGCCACGTTAATACTCATCGTGAGATCTTGTGCCAGAGGAAGTTGTACTTGCCATGCCTTTAGTTGACTACAGGCTTCCTGCATTACCCATTCTCCCAGAGGAACAACCAAACCAGTTTCTTCTGCTAGGCTAATAAATTCACCAGGAGACATCATTCCTCGTTGGGGATGCTGCCAGCGCACCAAAGCTTCAAAGCCAAATAATTTCTGGCGATCGAGAGAAATTATCGGCTGATAATGCAGAATTAGTTCCTGATTAGCGATCGCCTCTCGGAGTTCTAACTCTAATTCTAAGCGGCGCATTACATCAAGATACATTTGCTGGGTAAAAATTTCATATCTTGCCTTGCCCAATGATTTGGCGCAATACATTGCCGTATCTGCATCGCGAAGTAAATCTGTTTCTTGAGAATATCCATTATTGCCAATGGCGATCCCGATACTGACGTTAATTGATAGACTACGATTGCCCAGGTCAAATGGTTTGACAAACTCCCGTAGAACTGCTTTAGCGACTGCGATCGCATCATTAACCTGATTAATTTGCTCCAGGAGAATGGTAAATTCATCCCCGCCTAATCTGGAGAGAATAGTTTCCTGGGTAATACATTGCTTTAGTCTGTTGGCACAGGCAATTAATAGTTCATCCCCCGCGATATGTCCGAGACTATCGTTGATAATTTTGAACCGATCTAAGTCAATAAAGAGAATTGCAAACTGTGCTGCTGGATTTTTAATCGTGTTGTCTAAGCACTTCTCTACTCGTTGCATCAACAGACTACGATTGGGTAGTCCCGTCAGACTATCGTGCAGAGCATCGTGACGCAGCTTTCGTTCTAATTGATGACGTTGTTCTAATACTTCATTCAGATTTCTAATTTCAGCATTGGCTTGCTGTAGTGCCAATTGATTTTTGACGCGGGCTAATACTTCTTCTACCTGAAACGGTTTGCCAATAAAATCTGCACCGCCTATAGTAAAGGCTTTAACCTTATCATGAATATCGTCTTGGGCGCTGAGAAAAATTACGGGAATTTGGCTGGTTAACCCATCTAACTTAAGTTGTTCCCATACCTTATAGCCGCTGAGATCGGGCATATTGATATCTAGCAAGATCAAATCAGGCGTATCATTACGCGCATCCATTAAAGCGATAGAACCATTTTCAGCACAGCGTACTTTGTAACCCTGCTTCGTCAAAGTTGTGGACAGCAATCGTAAATTATCGGGTACGTCATCCACGATCAATATTTTGCAGGGAGGCTTTTCCAAGTGGTTCATAGCTAAGGTCTAGGGGTGGAAAATAAGTTCTAAAATCACGCTAAAA
>CAVRWR010000018.1:0-3724 GCA_963724445.1 uncultured cyanobacterium
CGCTGCTGGTCATATTCAAGGTGCAATTAATCTGCCATTGCGATCGCTAACTGATAATCTCAACCAAATTCCCAAAAATCGTCCTACGATCCTTTACTGCACGACAGGTTATCGCACAGCAATGGGCGTTATGGCTCTGCAAATGCTGGGATACGATAATGTTCGAGGTTTTCCTCCCAGTATCGAGGGTTGGAAAACAGCAGGTGAAGAACTAGAAAAATAAAGATACTTAGATGTATTCTCCGTGCTGTCCGAAGGTGCGGACAGCAATATGAGGAGCTATGCAACTCTATTTTTATCTATCTTGGCGGAGTCTGTTTTGGCATCAGCTTCATCTGTTCCCCACAGCAAATCTCTGAATGAGGCATACTTTCTGGACAGGGACAAGGCTTCTCATACACAAGCTGGGCTCCGCACTTTTCGCAGAGTATAACGATCTCCGACTTCACGTGGCATTTTACCCTCCTATTCGCTTTGTTATGTTAATTAACGCTTGTCAAGCATGGTGTTAAAGAGAAAAAAGGCTATCTTCGTTCGTAAAAAGTTCACCTATACACTCGACGCAGCTTATATCTCGATCCTAACTCTATCTATCGGTCGAGACGCGCAATTTAAATATCTATAAACATTTTTCACAGGAACAGTACAATTTGTTAACAGTATTGAGAGATTTAGTTTAGTTAGTCTTACAAAGAAACTAATGTTAATATATGACTGTGTAGTTGTTTAGTCAAATGAAAATATTAAAATATTTATTATGACAGAAGTAAATTGGATTGCAGCTTTAATTGGTGGGATGCTGATTGGACTGAGTGCAACTATTTTACTGGCTTTTGATGGTCGGATTGCTGGTATTAGTGGCATTGTCAACGGTGCCATAAAATTTAAGCCAGAAGAGAATTGGCGTTGGTTGTTTATTGCGGGGATGTTGGGAGGTGGTTTGATTTACGAATATGTCTTTGCCTCAGAACCTACCCCTGTATCTTCCTTTGCACCAGTAGCCATGATTGTTGGTGGTTTTCTAGTCGGTGTCGGTACGCGGATGGGAAATGGTTGTACTAGCGGACATGGTGTCTGTGGCTTGGGTAGATTATCTTTCGTTCTCTGGTTGCGGTAATTACCTTTATGATTACTGCCATTATTACGGTATTTATTACTCATCATGTGATTTTAGTGATTTGTTATTGGTTATAAGAAAATGAAACAGAAATTAATTGCTCTTTTATCTGGACTGCTATTTGGTTTTGGCTTAAGCCTCTCTCAAATGATCAATCGCGATCGCGTGTTGGGATTTTTAGATGTTGTAGGAGACTGGGACTCAACATTATTATTTGTCTTGGGTGGGGCGGTCGGTGTTACTGTGATTGCTTTTCGCTTTGTGCTGCGTTTACCTCGACCAATTTTTAGTAGTAAATTTTATTTACCGACGAGGAAAGATATCGACCTTCCCTTAATACTTGGTACTGCGATATTTGGCATTGGTTGGGGTATTGCAGGCTACTGTCCTGGTCCTGGTATTACCGCTTTAGTATTAGGAATATCGAATCCAGTTTTGTTTATCATTGCGTTTATTCTCGGTTCACTTGCTTATCAATGGTATGCAGGGTTGTCATTCAAGGACAATTCTTTAACCAGCAGAAAGTAAAGCAATAGCATTAACTATTTAGCGAAACCTCGATTTTTTGATTATGTATAGCCTGAACAAGCTTAAAATCATCGTTTTGGTAGAAAATACCGCAGGAGGAAAGGGTTTGCTCGGAGAACACGGGCTTTCCTTGATGATTGAGCTGACTTTTCACGGCATCTTTTGGAAGAAATATAAGTTGTGTAACAATATTCGCTAACAATTCTCATTTAGAGAAATCTGCGCTCTCGATAAAGCAAAATAATTGAGCAGATTTTGACTTGTGAATGAATCAGACAAAAAATTCAATAACGGAAAAATGCGACTTTGGAGATCAACGTTTAACCAAAAGGGCGATGTTCATCGAATCGAGATTATCGTTAAAATATGGCTTGCCACTCTCAGAGATTTTTGAGAGAGCCAGTGACCTAAAAAGAGCTTATGAGTTCTTTGCCAATGCTAAAACTAGCCCCAGCAGTGTGTGCGAACCCTATCATCTCTCAACAGCCAAGCAGATTCAAGAACTACCAATCGTGTTAGCAGTAGGAGATACGACCTATCTCGATTACAAGAAAATACTTGAAAAAAGAGAAGAATATGGACCAATTGGCAATGGCGGGAATGGACTAATTCTACATAGCACCTTAGCTGTAAATGGGGAGAATGGACAACCAATAGGATTATTAACAGAACAACTGTGGCATCGAAACCATGAAGAAAGTAAGAGTTTAACTAAGAAACAGAAGAAGAAAAAACAAGCAGAAGCTAGAAAACGTCCAATTGAGTCCAAAGAATCCTATAAATGGATAGAAGCCCTCAAAGATGTCGATAAACTCTTAAAAACAGCTAAATCAGAGACTAAAAGACCCAAAATTATTCATGTATTTGACAGAGAAGGAGACATAGCTGAAGTCTTTGAAGAAGTCAGTAAAACCTCAAATACAGGAGTAGTAGTAAGAGCAGCACATAATAGGGCATTATCAGAGTCAAACAGTTATTTAAAGGAATGGCTACCATCCCAATCTGTCAAGATGGAAGTGACGGTAGAACTAGCCAAAACCCCAAAACGAACCGAGCGAACTGCTACTCTGGCAATTAGATATGCAGCCATCAAACTTCGTAGTCCTGCCAGAATTAAAGAGCCAGAATCTTTTGAAGTTTATGGAGTTTATGCGGTAGAAATTGACCCACCCGAAGGCTGTGAACCCGTAGAATGGATGATCTTGACCTCCGAAACCATTACGAATGGGGAACAGGCACAAACCATTTTAAGGTGGTACACCTACCGTTGGAGGATTGAAGAATATCATAAAATTCTCAAGTCAGGATGTAAGGCGGAAAGCTATCGTCTATCTGGAGATAGTATGCAGGTATTATTAGGATTTTTAACGAATATTGCGGCACAATTGTTAAAAATGACCTATTTGAATCGCACCAATCCTGAAGCACCAGTATCTTTGATTTTAAATGAGGTACAAATTAAGGTTTTAGTTGCCAAAGGAAGAAACCCAGTCTCCGCAGTGGATTTAACTGTAGCCTGGGGGATGCAAGCTCTAGCTCGCTTGGGGGGTTATTTGAGTCATCGAAGGAAGAGTAATATTGGCATTACGGTGTTATGGCGTGGATTTTTAGAATTACAATCTTTATGTGAAGGTTGGCAATTACGCTCCGATTTTAAAGTTTAGAAGCGAGTTGATTGCAACGTTGGGTCGGAGTAGAATAAGAATCTAGTTAGCGAATATTGTTACCTAACTTATTCCTGATTTTTGATGACTTCACTATGCCCAATGCACGACAACAGAAAGATTTAGCGAGTCGGCTTTCTGAACTCAACTTTCTTAAGGACCAACTCCAACAAGAGATTAAAATAATTGAGTTGTCAGGAGAAATTCCACCTTCTGGGTGCTGGATTGTCCGTTACCAAGCTAAAGGACAAAAAGGTGGTCGTTATTGGTATTATAAATGGATGTCCCATGAGCCGATTTTTGTTACCAAAAACGGGAATCCATCTCGTCATCAATATTTAGGTAAAGCTGGAAGTCAAGCTTATTTGAAAGCGGTTTAAGCTCTATCTCGTCGTGGCCGAATTGAAGCATTGGA
>CAVRWR010000019.1:0-8745 GCA_963724445.1 uncultured cyanobacterium
GACAACCAACTCTAAGAAACATCTTCAGTCATAGAGGGTTGAGGAACAAGACTAAAGCCTAATGCCTGAGCCTTTTTACTGAGGTTTTTAAGCATTCTCTGCTGATATTGTTGCTCATAGTGGTTAGCTCCTGGGTCAGTGTACTCCTCTGCCGTTGTCCAAAGGCGATAGAAAAGCCGTGCCAGTTTATGGGCAGTAGCTGTAATCGCCTTTGGAGCACCCAATCGGCTTCGCAAGCGTCGATAAAATGCTCCTAAAGCGGTAGGACTATTGCGCAAACATTCAGCCCCCATGCGGAAAGCATTGGCAGCTCGATTAACTACATGACGGGTTTGAGAGCTTTTGCAGCCTGACCACCAGTAATGCGACTGCCAGGACAAAGACCTAACCAAGAAGGTAAAGTGCTTCACTGTCGAGAAGCGTTTGGGATCTAAGCCGACTTCCGACAAGATGGTTTGTACCGTTAGTACGCCTAAACCATCGATGCGAGTGAAATCTACTCCACTGATACGATAGAGGTGAGTGCGCAGGTCAAAATTAGGAGCATTGCCAGAGTTCCTTTGGCAACGTTTGGGTTTGGGCAAAGGTGACTGTTTGAGATCTACTTTGTCGACCAACTTATTGAGGTATTGCTCGATTTGGCGTCGCAGGCGGTAATTTGAGCTTGATAAAACTCCCAGAGGGACAACTCCTGTTGCAGAACAAATACATGCTCCTCTCGATAGTCCCCTGTCAAAGCAGCAGCAATTTCAGTTTTGCTACGGCGAATGCGCCCGTGTTTAAGATCAGCCAGAGCCGAAGGATTGCGTTCGCCTGCTACAATCGCACGCAGAATTGCCAAGCCAGTGACACCTGTAATGTCACTGATAACTTTGTGCAGTTGCAGATTCATTTCTGTCAAAGCTTTTTGCATCCGTTGCACATGGACACAGCTACTGCGAATCAGATTATCTCGTTGACGAATGTAACTACGCAGCACACAAATTTAATTTCTTCTGGGCGGGAAGGAACCAGATAACAATCCGACAACCAACTCTTAAGAAACATCTTCAGTCATAGAGGGTTGAGGAACAAGACTAAAGCCTAATGCCTGAGCCTTTTTCCTGAGGTTTTTAAGCATTCTCTGCTGATATTGTTGCTCATAGTGGTTAGCTCCTGGGTCAGTGTACTCCTCTGCCGTTGTCCAAAGGCGATAGAAAAGCCGTGCCAGTTTATGGGCAGTAGCTGTAATCGCCTTTGGAGCACCCAATCGGCTTCGCAAGCGTCGATAAAATGCTCCTAAAGCGGTAGGACTATTGCGCAAACATTGAGCCCCCATGCGGAAAGCATTGGCAGCTCGATTAACTACATGACGGGTTTGAGAGCTTTTGACCTGACCACCAGTAATGCGACTGCCAGGACAAAGACCTAACCAAGAAGTAAAGTGCTTCACTGTCGAGAAGCGTTTGGGATCTAAGCCGACTTCCGACAAGATGGTTTGTACCGTTAGTACGCCTAAACCATCGATGCGAGTGAAATCTACTCCACTGATACGATAGAGATGAGTGCGCAGGTCAAAATTAGGAGCATTGCCAGAGTTCCTTTGGCAACGTTTGGGTTTGGGCAAAGGTGACTGTTTGAGATCTACTTTGTCGACCAACTTATTGAGGTATTGCTCGATTTGGCGATCGCAGGCGGTAATTTGAGCTTGATAAAACTCCCAGAGGGACAACTCCTGTTGCAGAACAAATACATGCTCCTCTCGATAGTCCCCTGTCAAAGCAGCAGCAATTTCAGTTTTGCTACGGCGAATGCGCCCGTGTTTAAGATCAGCCAGAGCCGAAGGATTGCGTTCGCCTGCTACAATCGCACGCAGAATTGCCAAGCCAGTGACACCTGTAATGTCACTGATAACTTTGTGCAGTTGCAGATTCATTTCTGTCAAAGCTTTTTGCATCCGTTGCACATGGACACAGCTACTGCGAATTAGATTATCTCGTTGACGAATGTAACTACGCAGCACACAAATTTGATCTTCTGGGCGGAAGGAACCAGATAATAATCCATAGGTGTGTAACTGTTGTAACCATTGGCAATCAAGAACATCACTTTTTCTTCCAGGGACAGTTTTGACGTAATGGGCATTCACCAATTTTACTTCAAAGCCACGAGTTTCCAAGATTTGAAATAAAGGAATCCAGTACACTCCTGTTGATTCCATAGCTACTGTCTCGATGCCGCACTGTTGGAGCCAATCAGCTAAAGTCTGTAAATCTGGAGTGAAACAAGCAAATCGGCGCACTGATTGTGAGTCTCGGTCGGCGGGAACACTCACCCAGTGTTCTCCAGAGCCGATGTCAACTCCAGCGGCATTGAGGTTGATTTGCTCAAAGTTTGACAACTTTTTTGGGGTCTTATGAGGTGGACGATTCTGGCTAGGCTTTTGATTGGGCTTGAGTTTCATCTCTCGACTCCTGTAATCAGGTGTAGGTGAATGAGCGCGAGTACGCTCGTGACTTAATCTACTGAGCTGAATAAAATGTACTCTGACCTGGGTGGGTGTGATCGAAAATTCTCTTAAACGGGATAGTGGCTTGCCGCCACTTCACCAATGTCATAACCACAATTCCCAGAACCAGGCTTAAGAACGGGCACCAAAGCACCATTGTTGAAACGGTTTTAACTGTCAGAGCACATTATTAATGTAAAGTAGATTTGGTTAAAAATAAAGGGCTCTCATCTTTCTAGCAATCGCTGCTCAGAGCTCATCCCACTTTGAGGGGGTGCCTCCCCCTGTTTCTTTCATACATAATGAGTGCCCCAATCGCGCTCTTTAGCGGCTTAAGACGGGACAGTAGGCAGGGTAAAAGTTTTGGGCTGAGATGATTTTCTCGACTTTCTGGGTTGAGGTAATTCACCAATATTTTCAATTAGATATTCAAACAAGTCAGGAAATTGCTGACCAAAGAGTCTCTGATGCAGCAGTAGTGCCATCATTTCGTTTTAAGAGCAAAGTTATGAATAACTGTGGCAACTTTTAATCGCTTAGAGGATAATCCACGTCGGTTATGATGGACTTGAGAAAGATATCCATTCCGCCCTTCTACAGCAGATGAAGAACGCTGGAATTTACTGACCATCCAAATTCCCCAATTACACCATTGTTCTAGATCTGATTGGCTCAAGCTCTGGGTGATGAGGTGTTGTTCAAAAATTTGTTTGGCTTTGATGCTGGCTGCTTGATAGTCTTGTCTTAAATGAGGATGTTTAGTCCTCAAAGCTTGTTGTTGCCAGTAAATAACTGGGAGAAGATACTCTTTCACCCAACAACGAATATTAACTTCAGAGTTCTGGTGAGCTTAACATTGGTCAACCCAAGACCACCAAAGATCCACGATTGCCGATAGAGATTGGATTTGGTTTTTTAGCTTTCTAATACCATTATTTCTTCTACGAAGATATAGCCCGACGGCAAATCCAACATTACCAGAATTACCCCCTCAAAAAAGGTTTCGTCTGCTGCCAAACAAACTTCCACATCGGACGAGATTTGGCTCAGGACTTCATTTTGCTGTTGTTGATAGTCAATTATCACTGATTCCATTCGGGCGCGTAAACTTCGTAATGCTGTAGGTGAAACTCCAATATGACGGTGTAAACGTAGTAAATGAAAAAATTGCGAAAGTCGCTCACAGCCAATCCCGCCTTGAAGAGCAAAGATAAAAATAGTAGCTAAAACCAATAGACGAAGCCACTCTTGTCCCTCTCTTGTTTCCCATAAAGAAGATTCTGGATTTTGATTTCGATTTACTATTCGATGATAGAGTCGGTGTACACTACTTTTTGAGAGGTTAGTTTTTTGTGCTAAGTTGCGGAATGAATTTTGACCAAGTTGATACCCTGCTTGAAATACAGTTTGACAACGTTCTCTTAAATTCATGGTTAGACAGATTAACGGGGAAGTTTGTTCGCGAATAAAACTCGCGAACAATGCTATGATTATATTAGTTTGTCAGAACTAATTTCAATCATGTCTGCCAAAACCAAAAAGGCAAACCAACTCGATAAAATTAATCGTGCTGAAAGGTTGCTAACTACAATCGCTACAATTGAACAGCAGATTAAAAGTATTAGAGCTTCAGGAGAAGTTGCACCCCCAGGCTGTCATCTGGCTCGTTCAGATAGCGCGAGGTCAGTACAAGGCTTACTGGTACTATAAATTACAAGCAAAAGAGGCAATTTTTTCCTCGAAAAAAGAGTCTGGTCAACTTTCTCGTTATCAGCATCTAGGAGCTGCTGGTACAGAGTCTCACGTTCAAGGAGTGATGATGGTTATTAGAAGAAATCAAATTGATGAACTTCAAAAATCAATTGATGCCCTTCGCTCTTGTTGGTCAGATTTATACTCCGACCTTGAAGAGAAGAAAAAATCTTAGTTGTCGATTTTTACTCGCAAACTAAATCTTCTTTTGTCCCGCCTTCCGTTGGTTGCCATTGGAGTTATTGTTAATGAGTCTCTTATCCAACTTACAGTTGATGAGTCAATATAATCAGTGGATGAATCAAAAAATTTATCAGGTAGCCGATCGATTAGGCAATGAAAAAGTTACACAAGACCAAGGAGCATTCTTTGGCTCACTTTTTGGCACACTCAACCATATCTATGTAGCGGATATTATCTGGCTCAGACGCTTCGCCAACCATCCTCAACAATATCCCAGTTTAAGTCAATTACCAGAATTGGCTAACTATACAACACTAGATCGAACTGTGGCTAAAGATCTAATCGACCTCGATCAATTGAGACAAGAGTTAGACACGATTATTATCAGTTGGTGTCAAGAAATTGAGCCTGAAGATCTAGAATATAATCTGCAATATAGCGATACTAAAGGCAATCCCTACAACAAAAACTTTGGTCAACTAATACATCATTTTTTTAATCATCAAACCCATCATCGAGGACAAGCCTCGACATTAATCAGCCAGCAAGGATTAGATCTTGGCGTTACGGATTTGCTGAAGATTATTCCCGAACAGTACTCCTAGGTTGGAGAAAAATAATTTGGGTTAACCAATACTTTTCCAGATCATCAAAAATAGAATTGAAGCGACTAAAGCACCGAGATTCGACTCAAGGGATTTTTTGACCAGCAAAGAACGTTTCTGCGCCCGAAATGCTAACGCCTGGCTAGTAATGCTATCCTGACTGTTCTGAAGATTAGTAATGATGTCCGTTTTTAGCTTCTGGAGATTTACCGAGTCAGGAATATTTACCTGTTGTTTTGCTTGCTGTTGGAGGATCGCTCTGATTTCGGCTTTAGAATCAGCAGCTTCTAGCTGTTCCTTGAATTGTTGGATTAGATCTTTTTGACCGATCGCCTGAACATCTGCGGTTACATGACGTTGATGATAAATTCTCAAGCCATTATAAATATTCAGGGGAATCATTAGCATCAAGAGGATCGCCGTCAATAAGCAAAGCCAAGCTAAAAGCTTAAGCATAGTCGTCTCAATCGGAGCGCGATCGCTCTTAGTACCATAACAGACCAAAAATATCCCCAGCAGAGTCAAGGGAAGCCACTCCACAATTGCACCCATCGTCTGAAATTCCCACCAAGGATTCATCAACTCAGGTGAAATTAACAAACAGGAAACATTAACCACAGCCAGCAACAACAAGCCATAGCCAACCAAACGTAAAATTCCTGTAGAAAATACTCGTTTTTCCTGGTCTTGTAAGATAGTCATCGATTCCCTTGATGGTTAAATTTAAGCCTATCTAGTATAGTCTTGTGATACAAATATTGCTGACTAGACAAGAAAAATTAATTCTGATTAATTCTTTATTCCAAACCAGGTTTTGGCATTGAGATCGGCTTGTGTTTATTCAATTGGCGGAGCCAAAAGCCAGCGATCGCCGCGACGCTTAAGGAAATAAATCCCGTCCCAGATTGCAGCAGCAAAAAACCGCCGATGGCAAACATCGAACCAAAAAGCAGCAAGGTGGCAGCGACTACCTTTAGAAGATCTTGAGTTAGATCTTGTGCTGCGGGAATCCCCGTTCTTTCTCTTTGCCTTTTCCAGCCAATTCCTCCTGGTTGCGCTCGCCGATAAAATTCATCTAGAGTAGGATCGGATTCTGGAGGAGTTAAATACATGACTGCAATCCAAAGGGCGCCAGTAGTTAAGGAAATAAATAACAGTGTCGAGCCAAAATCAGCTAGTATTTGCTCAAAAACAGGGAAAACCCTGGCAATTTGCTGGGGATAAACACTAGTAATTAAACCAATTATAAATCCTCCTAGCATTGCCGCTAATTCAGCAGCAGCATTGATCCGCCACCAAAACCAGCGCAAGATTAAGACTAAACCTGGTCCAGTGCCGATCGCAATTACCAAACGGAAAACAGTAGTGATATCGGTGGAGTTTAACGCAGCGATCGCACCAAATACCGTTACCAAGACTGAGGCAAGCCGACCCATCATGACTAATTCAGCCTGACTGGCATTGGGTTTAAGAAAGCGGCGATAGATATCGTTAGTTAAATAAGATGCGCCCCAGTTTATTGAAGTGGAAACCGTACTCATAAATGCCGCAATCAAGGAAGTAACCACCAAACCCAACATGATTGGCGGAAGAAACTCCAACATTAGTTTAGGATAAGCCAGTTCCTTATCTTCTAAATCAGGATAAATTACCATGCCGACTAACGCCACGATAATCCAGGGCCAGGTGCGAACGCCATAATGGAGTATGTTAAACAACCAGGATGATTTCTCTGCTTCGGCTTCATTTTTAGCCGCGATTAAGCGTTGAATAAATTCGCCTCCCCCATCACTACGGCGAAAAGACCACCACTGGATAAATAAATATGCTGAAAAAGTAGTAGCGGTAATGCCCGCAGCATCACTCCAGCCAAAGCTGCCATTACTAAACTGCAAGGGAAAAAAGGACAAGACATCGAGGTCGCTTATCGCTTCTATCTGAGGAATAAGTTCGTGAATTCCTCCCACATGATTAACTGCGACAATTGCTACTACGATCGCTCCTAATAAAGCCAAGAAAAACTGAAAAAAGTCCGTCGCCACTACGCCCCATAAGCCAGAAAAGCCAGAATATAACAGCACCAGGACACTGACCCCAACTACACTTAAGATTTTGAGATTTTCTCCTGGATTAACTCCCAGACTTTGCCATAATTCCAAGGCATCGACGACCTTCACCATGGCTAACATGGCATAACCAATGCCAATACAGTTAATTGGTACGGCAAACAAAAAAGCCTTTGTTCCCCTTAAAATAGCGGCATTGTTTCCCCCATAACGAATCTCCGTTAGTTCCGCGTCGGTAACGATTTCCGATCGCCGCCACATCTTAGAGAAAATGTAGATCAAAATCACATGGGAAATCCCAAAACTCCACCACTCCCAATTCCCAGCAATTCCTCTGGTAGCAACTACTCCACAGATATATAGAGGTGTATCAATTGAGAAAGTCGTCGCCGCCATACTCGTTCCCGCTAACCACCAAGGCAGCGATCGCCCAGAAACAAAAAAGTCTTCTAAACTGCGAGAAGCTCTACGGGAGAATAAGATTCCTAAGCCAGTGGTTAGGGCAAAATATACCAGGATAATTAGCCAGTCAATCGTTGTCATGGTTGAGGTCTACTTCAAAGTGCCTCATTATAATAGCGATCTGAACTATCTAGCATTAATTTTAGGTAACTCAGCCTTCACAGACCGCTTTATTTTCCCCGATATTGGCGATCGCCATCAATTTTTGCGTAACAAAACGAGGCACCTGATTTTTACTTTACTGCTAACGCGGGGATAATCCATGGGCCAAAGCAGCAAATTATTTCCCTGGGGATACAGTTGTTCATACTCGGCACCGTTATCATATTCAGCGCGATGTTCTTTTTGGGGTAGATAGCTTTCTGTTGGTGCGCCTTCGGCTATGAGTAGAGCATGGTTATCTAGCTCGACGTGATAGTAAGTAAAGATTCCACTAGGTTCGGTTTTGATAATTGAAACATCATTAACTAAAGCCCCCGCATTAATTAATAACCCCTCGACATACAAAGAATGGTCTGGGGAAGTATACAAATCTCGATGGGGAATATTCTCACCCAAGGAACCTGCTTTAATTAAAATTGGATAACCGCGGAGGGGATTTTTCACCTGTTCGGGACGAATCGTCTGTTTGCCAATCCACTTAATTGGTGCTAATTTACCTTCAGCAGTTTCCACGCGATCGCCAATTGCCAGATCTTCTACGGCGATTTCTCCCCGTTCTGTAAGAATGCGAGTCCCAGTCAGGAAGCATTCAATATCTACCTTGACGTTTTCCGAACTAATAATGACTTCTTGTGTAACTGTGTCAGGGTTGCTATCTCCATCTAAATCACCAGTAAAAGAAACTGTATAGGTATCAGGAGCCAACTGTAGCTGATATCCACCAGAGTCATAGATAGAGGTGTTAAAGGTTCCACTGGAGCCAACTGCCTGCACGGTAATTCCTCCCAGTTCTTCCCCGACAGTGTAGAAATCGTCATCTGTCACGCTATTGTCGTCAAAAACTACCCCTGTTAAGAAGGGATTGGCTCCGTTAACCACGCCAAAATCCTGCGTGGCGATCGCAGCATGAGACCAATTCTGGCTAAATAAGCCACCCGCTTCATAATTAGTCCCCAGGGCATTATTAATCCCGATTTCTTGGTAGTTTTCCCTAAGAATATTAACTCGATGACCTCTACCTAAATAG
>CAVRWR010000020.1:0-12676 GCA_963724445.1 uncultured cyanobacterium
AACACGGGCGCATTCGCCGTAGCAAAACTG
Source organism: uncultured cyanobacterium (assembly GCA_963724445.1). GTDB lineage: Bacteria > Cyanobacteriota > Cyanobacteriia > Cyanobacteriales > Xenococcaceae > Waterburya. The sequence continues at coordinate 31 of CAVRWR010000020.1, forward strand.
AAATTGCTGCTGCTTTGACAGGGGACTATCGAGAGGAGCATGTATTTGTTCTGCAACAGGAGTTGTCCCTCTGGGAGTTTTATCAAGCTCAAATTACCGCCTGCGATCGCCAAATCGAGCAATACCTCAATAAGTTGGTCGACAAAGTAGATCTCAAACAGTCACCTTTGCCCAAACCCAAACGTTGCCAAAGGAACTCTGGCAATGCTCCTAATTTTGACCTGCGCACTCATCTCTATCGTATCAGTGGAGTAGATTTCACTCGCATCGATGGTTTAGGCGTACTAACGGTACAAACCATCTTGTCGGAAGTCGGCTTAGATCCCAAACGCTTCTCGACAGTGAAGCACTTTACTTCTTGGTTAGGTCTTTGTCCTGGCAGTCGCATTACTGGTGGTCAGGTCAAAAGCTCTCAAACCCGTCATGTAGTTAATCGAGCTGCCAATGCTTTCCGCATGGGGGCTCAATGTTTGCGCAATAGTCCTACCGCTTTAGGAGCATTTTATCGACGCTTGCGAAGCCGATTGGGTGCTCCAAAGGCGATTACAGCTACTGCCCATAAACTGGCACGGCTTTTCTATCGCCTTTGGACAACGGCAGAGGAGTACACTGACCCAGGAGCTAACCACTATGAGCAACAATATCAGCAGAGAATGCTTAAAAACCTCAGGAAAAAGGCTCAGGCATTAGGCTTTAGTCTTGTTCCTCAACCCTCTATGACTGAAGATGTTTCTTAAGAGTTGGTTGTCGTATCTCTCATCTCCTTGGTGTTGAGCAATAATTTAGAACATAAGTTCTAGTAAATTGGGTAATTTTTTCCAAAAGTGTAACCTTGGTTTGAACAACGCCAAACAAATTAAACTGAGTCAGCTTGATTACGATTTGCCCAGCGAATTTGACGCAAAATACCTCTGAGCATTGCTACTTCTTCTGACTGCAGGTTAGCTTTATTATATAAACGGCGAAACTTTTCCATTTTCACCGCAGCAGTATGGGGATATAGATAGCCAATTTCCAACAACATTGCTTCTAAATCTTGATAGTAGCCTTCGAGCATTTCAATGGGCGCGTTGGCAGGTTTAGGGGCGATCGCGGTGGTTTTGATTTGTCCTTGAGGATGGTCACGATTTAAATTAGCCTGGTAAAGTTGATATACACAAATCCCAACTGCCTGTGCCAAATTCAGAGAGGGATAATCAGGATTAGACTCAATACAGACAAACCGTTGGGCATACTTTAGTTCATCGTTGCTTAAGCCTCGCTCTTCTGCACCAAACAACAGTGCCGAGGTCATATTCGGTATTAATAATTCAGGCAGCACCACAGAAGGTAATTCCAGCTCGATCGGTACGCTACGAGAACGGACGGTAGTTGCGATCGCCTGCTGACATCCTGCTAAAGCAGCAGGTAAATTATCGACAATTTGGGCAGTTTCCAAGACATCCACCGCGTGAACCGACATTTGTCTAGCTTCATCAGAATTGAGATCGCATTTAGGATTAACTAATATTAGTTTCGTCAACCCCATATTCTTCATAATTCTGGCGATGGAACCTACGTTTAATGCCCCCGCAGGTTCAACCAAGACAATTCTGATATTCTCTAATAGGTTTTCCATCTGTCCAAACTATCAATTAATAAGGAATAATAAAACTGTTATCTTCCTCATCCCTTCAATTTATGGCGAATCAACGCAAAAAATCAGATCTGCCGACAAAAATTTGTCCTGTATGCGATCGCCCCTTCACCTGGCGTAAAAAATGGGAGAAATGCTGGGATGATGTTAAATACTGTTCCGATCGCTGTCGTCGTCGCAAGCAGTCGGTTAACGGTGAATCATAACCAACAGTAATTAAATATCAACAGGAACTAAAAATTAATCATACTACTATGTCAGCTAACCAAGTACAGCCCAAATTGATTATTCACGGTGGCGCAGGAGGACACATCAGAAGTGAAAAAGGAGAAGCACAAGTTCGTCAAGCGCTGCATACAGTTGTCAAAGAAGTCTATGAGTTGCTCAGTTTTGGCGCTAGTGCTGTTGATGCTGTAGTTATGGGCTGTCAGCTATTAGAAAATCAGCCAATTTTTAACGCGGGGACTGGTTCCGTACTCCAGTCTGATGGACAGATAAGAATGAGTGCAGCGCTGATGGATGGAGCGAAACAGCGCTTTAGTGGCGTCATCAATGTTTCTCGCGTTAGGCATCCCATTGAACTCGCAAAGTTTTTGCAAGGAGATAAAGATCGTGTCGTCTCAGATTATGGTGCTAATGAACTACTCCGAGAATTAAACATACCTAGATACGATCCTCTAGTAAAAATTCGTCTTAAAGAATGGATGCAGGAAAGGGACGGGAATTTTGACAAAAATATGGCAGGAGTCGTAGCCGAAGAGGCTTTAATCCATGAACCCCGTAAAGGAACTATTGGCGTAGTGGCACTAGATAATCAAGGCAAAATCGCCGTAGGAACCTCTACAGGAGGCAAGGGTTTAGAAAGAATCGGTCGAGTTAGCGATTCCGCCATGCCCGCTGGTAATTATGCTGATGCCTCTGCTGGAGTAAGCTGTACGGGAATTGGCGAGCATATTATGGAAGAATGCCTAGCAGCTAAGATTGTCATTCGGGTGACTGATGGGATGTCTTTGGCTGATGCCATGGAAAAATCAATGAGCGAATCTCGCAGCCGCAAACGAGACTTGGGGGCAATTGCGATCGCCGCCGACGGTACAATCTCCTGGGGAAAAACTAGCGAAGTCATCCTAGCGGCATATCATGATGGATCGGAAATCGGCGACACCATCAACTGGAACAATGAAGATTTAATCGGCTATAAGTAATTACTGATTACTAATCAATGCTGCGCCGTCTTGCTGCATTTTACTAAGCAAGATGGCAGGTAGTTGATTTAAATCAACATTTTCTTCTACTAAAGATGTTTCGCTAAAATTGGGAGAAGAATTAGTTAACTGCCAGCGAAAGGTGTGAAGAATATCCCATTCTGCTGTCTGATTCTCTAAATCATAATGTTTGACACCCACTAAGTTGGTCACAAACTCGATTGACTCGCCTGGTTGAAGACGATAATCTGCGGGAGAGTCTTCAAAAACCAATTTAAACGAACTCAAGTTTCGAGAATCCTGTATGTGATAGCGTGGTTGACAGTTATGGCAAGATACTAGGTCCCAATAAAAAGGAAGTTGATCGGCAGGATCGCCAAGATATCCACCCTGGGGCGGGTCATTGTATGGCGTATACAGCATTTGTCCTGCCTGACTCATGATCCCGTAAGGATCTTTTTCTACATAGCTTACCCAATTAAAGTGATCGTATCCTAAACTGGAAGCTAATTTATTGAGGTCAATGTTTTCTCCTTTACTGTTTTTAGGGGCAAATTGAGTAATTATTCTAGAGCCTATCAACTGATGACTAATGTTTTTCTGATAAGCAAATTTTTCTTTGACCAAAGATTTAAACTTATAAGATTGAAAATCACCCTTAGATTCACCCACGCTGACTTCAGCCTTTAGTGGCGTAGATAGCATGATGCTAATCATCAATATATTTAGATATTTATTGAGAAACTTATTTTTGAAGGTCATCGATCTTAGGCTATAAAACTTTATGTAATATGCCCATATTATTACGTAGTTTCACCTAAGTCATTATACTGAGTTGAAATTAGTAGAATCTTGATATGAATAACTTTATGCTTGATAATCCCTTTACAGAAAACCAAACAACAGCTTAAAAAACAAACATAGAGTTTGTTCAAATTCATGAATCTACATAAGGTTGGCAGATTACTCAAGAAAACTTTTCAACAGTGGCAGGAAGACAAAGCCTCAATGATTGCCGCAGCCCTGGCGTACTACACAGTTTTTTCTATTTCACCTTTATTGGTAATTGCAGTCGCGATCGCAGGAGCATTTTTCGGTGACGAGACGGCTCAAGCAAAGATTACAGATCAGCTAATTGCTTTGATCGGAAGGGACGGAGTTAAACCAATTTTGCAGGCACTCAATAATATGAGTCAGCCGACAAGCATCTCAGTTGCTTCTTTGATTAGTATTTTGGTATTGATACTCGGTGCATCAGGAGTTTTTGCTCAATTACAAGATGCCCTAAATACTGTTTGGAAAGTTAAACCACAGCCAGGACAAGGACTTTTACCGTTTTTACGTAAACGTCTATCATCTTTTATCATGGTGCTTGCCATTGGCTTTTTGTTGCTGTTGTCTTTGGTGTTGAGTGCCGTTGTTTCTACTCTGAGTCGTTACAGAACCGATTTTCTGCCAGGTTCAGCGGTTCTCTGGGAAAACTTAGACTTTATCGTGTCCTTTGGACTAATAACATTTTTATTCTGTTTGATGTTCAAATATGTTCCTGATGTCAAAATCGCCTGGAAGGATGTCTTAGTTGGCTCAATAATTACAGCCTTGTTGTTTTTATTTGGCAAGTTTCTTTTAGGTCTATATCTTAGTAAAGGTAGTTTGGGTTCAGCCTATGGCGCAGCAGGCTCTTTGATTATCTTTCTTGCTTGGGTATATTATTCAGCCCAAATCATTTTGTTAGGGGCAGAATTTACTCAGGTTTACACTAGAATGTATGGTTCTAAAGTAAGAGCGCGTAAACATTCCCAGATTGACTAATAGATTGGATCGATTAGATTGGTTTAGTCTTGACTAACTGAGCTGTATCAAAATCGTTCGACTTAGCAAGATATATACCAGCTAGGATTAAGATTAAGGCAATACCAGTTATTAGACTAAGTTCTTCGGCAAAAATCACCCAGGCTAATAAAGCGGTAATCAATGATTTGAGCAAGGCAAAGATACCGACAAAGCTAGAAGAAAACTGCTTGAGACTATAGACTAATAAACCCTGTCCAAAAGTCTGGCAAACTACAGCCAAGGCAATTACGGCTAACCAGCCCCGAACAGAAATTGGGAAAAGCTGAGTATCTGTGAAGTAAACTAAAGGCAAAATCATCAAAGCTCCACAGCCACATCGCCACAACAATACTCTATCGGTAGTGCAACCGCGATCGCGTAAATAGCCGACGGTTAGAATATTCACTCCATGAAGCGCAGCAGAAAGCAAAGCTATACTATCGCCAACTAAGGGAGCCATACCTAGCTGCAAATCACCCCAGCCGATCGCTATGCCACCAGCTATTGCTAGCATCATACCAAGAATAAATCTCCGATCAAAACGCTGTTTGAGAATTAGCCATGCCCCCAAACTAATAAATAATGGAGTAAAGCTACGCAGTACCGTTGAACTAGCAATACTAGTCTGGGTAAAAGATATCGCCCAGCATACCGCAGAAGCAGTAGCGCTAAAACTAGCTAGAATCAATAATCCTCGCTGTTTATAGCTAGAAATTGATTCCGATCCTAAAACCTGCTCCAGTTCTGAAGGAGTTTTGACTAGCTGCCAACAGCTGACGATAATTGTGGCGATCGCAAGGCGATTGAAAATCGTCGCCGTGGGACTAAGTTCCACCTCGCTAAGTTTGGTCAAGATCGGCGAAAAAGCTAGAGCAATAATGGCGATCGTTAAAACGATCCAGCTCAGAATATCTGTATTGAGCTTATTTTGAGCTGGAAAATTAGTTATTTGCTCTGTCTTAAAGTTTTCTTTAACAGGAGTCAAAAGGCTGTTTTTATTCAAGTTAATTTAATATTAATCAGATATTTATAGTTACATAAGTTTATCTTAACCATATCATCTGAAAGTATATCTGCTCGTAAAAAGGGCGATCGCCTTTCCTATTTTAAATTTACCGATTATTCTTGCTAAACTAGTAACTACACTCGTATCTACAAATCTAAAATAATGAAGTTGAAAATTCGTAAGATCGGCAATTCATTGGGCGCAAGTATTCCTAAAGAAATTTTAGAGCAGATGAATGTCGGGGAAGGGGACACTTTGTATGTGACACAAACTCCTGATGGAATACATTTAACCCCTTACGATCCAGAATTTGAGTTAGCCATGGAAGCGGCAAAGAATATTACTAATCGCTACCGTAATGCCCTGAAAGAATTAGCAAAATGAGTCAGATCAAGTTTGTTACCCTGACTCAAGCCAGAGCGATGCATGACCAGCAGCTTAACTTGTTTGGTGGCACCACAGGAATTATCGACGAAGGAAAGCTAGAAAGTGCCTTGTATCGACCTGTGAATATAGCTAATTATAATCCTGATGCTAGTCTGTGTAATTTGGCTGCTGCGTTAGGTTACGGCATAGCGATCGATCACCCGTTTGTTGATGGCAATAAGCGCACCGCCTTCATAGTCATGGCAGTTTTTCTAGAGATTAATCAAGTTACGCTAACTGCTTCCGAGTTAGACGTAGTGGAGATTATGCTGGGAATAGCCATGGGGACAACGACAGAAGAAATGTTATGTAGTTGGCTTAAGCAAAATACTGATAGCCAGAATAACTAAAACTCAATGTTTACTTGGCTTCCATCCAGTTTTTACCCGAATTAATATCTACTGCCAGCGGAATGCTTAACTTTACAGCATTTTCCATAGTTGATTTGATAATTGGCTGTAGTTCTTGCCACTCTTCGGGAGGAACTTCTAGCACCAGTTCATCATGTACTTGCAGTAATAGCTTTGCCTGATAGTCTTTAAGAATATCTTGCAGTTCAATCATGGCAATTTTAATAATGTCTGCACTCGATCCTTGAATCGGTGAGTTGGCAGCGGCTCTAAGGATTTGAGCATCGTTATAGCCATATTGCAAATTGTCTAGGTCAATATCTTCAGGATTACTGCCACGTAAGTTTTTCAGACTGTCGCTGGTTAAATTAACGTAGCGTCTTCTGCCTAAAATAGTGTTGACATAACCAAGTGCGATCGCCTGTTTTTTGACGCTTTCTAAGTATTCAAATACCTGGGCATATTTCTGGCGATATTTTTCGATGAATTCTTTACCAATATTGGCTTTAAAACCAGACTCCCGTGAGAATCTTTGCGCTCCCATGCCATAGATTACCCCAAAGTTGATAATCTTACCTAAGCGTCGTTCTTCGGCGGTAATTTCCTCTTTTTCAAACAGCAGCCTTGCAGTCACGCTATGAACGTCTTTACTATTGCGATAAGCATCGACTAATACAGGCTCTTGGCTTAGGTGAGCCAGGATTCTGAGTTCAATTTGAGAATAATCTGCTGCTACAAGTAGCCAGCCTTCTTGGGGAATAAATGCCTGGCGGATCTGGCGGGAAAACTCTGTACGAATGGGAATATTTTGTAGATTAGGGTTGGAGGAGGATAGTCTTCCTGTCGCCACTACTGACTGATTAAAGTCGGTATGGACTCTGCCAGTATCAGGACGTACTAGAGCAGGTAAGGCATCTACATAAGTTGATTTGAGCTTTGCCAAAGTACGATGTTCCAGCATGTTGTCAATTACTGGGTGATCCCCCCGCAGCTTTTCTAGCACCTGTTGATTGGTAGAGTAGCCTGTCTTGGTTTTACGAGATTTTTTGATGTCTAGTCCTAATTTGTCAAACAGAATTACGCTGAGTTGTTTGGGTGAGCTTAAGTTGAATTCTTCCCCCGCTGCCTCATAAGTGTCTTGTTCCAGCTTTTGCAAGTCTTTATTTAGCTGTTGGGAAAATTGCTGAAGATATGCGGTATTTAATCTGATTCCTGTATTTTCCATGGTTGCCAATACTGGTTCTAGTGGCTGTTCTACTTCCAACAGCAGTTTGGCTAACTCAGGAAATTCGGTCAGTTTTGCTTTGAGCTTATCTACCAAATAGTAAGTTGCATAGGCATCTAGTCCACAATAGTCAGCGACTACCTCAATGTCTAAATCGGCAATGGTTTTACCTTTGGGAATACCCAGATCTTTGTAGCTTTTTGCCGCAATCTCTAAGCCATAACGTTCGGATAAATCTCCCAGGTTATGAGTCTGTTCGGGGTTTAAGACATAACTTGCCAGCATCGTATCAAATACTACGCCCGCCAGATTAATGCCCTGATGATGCAGCACCAAACGATCAAATTTGGCATTTTGGAAAGATTTAGGATACTTTTTACTCTCTAATATAGGTTTTAGGGTTTGTAATACCAACTCTAGTTCTAACTGGGTTCCCTCTGTATGAGCCGTAGGAATATAGGCAATATCCGTATCGCGATCGCCCCAACAACAGCCGATACCAACTAATTCAGCAATGTGAGTATCTAAAGAAGTAGTCTCGGTATCCCACGCCACAGGTCGCTCGGCATCGGTATGTTTGGCTAAGGTGGTGACTAGCTGCTTTAACTTGTCTGCTGTATCAATGATTTGAGTATTGAGCTTGGGTTTGAATAACTCTACAAGTGTTTCTGGTTCAGTTAGGGAATTATCGCCAAACAAAGATAGTTGACCATTATCTTCTGGTTTAACTTGAGCAGAAGGCACCACATCAATCACTTTGATCTCGGCTTCCCCACCAAGCTTGATCTGGAGCTTGTTCAGGTTTCTGATAACTTTTTTTAACTCTAATTCTTCCAGGATTGGCAGTATTTCCTCGGCTTTAAACCCAATTAATTCCAAGTCTTTTAAGTCGATTTCTATGGGAACATCCGTCTCAATCTGTGCCAAAAACTGTGAATGCAGCGCGTCTTCTTTTCCTGTAGCTAGTTTCTTTTGAGTTGCTCCTTTGATCTGGTCTAAATTGTCATACACTCCTGCCAAAGTGGAATAATCATTTAAGAGCTTGACTGCGGTTTTATCGCCAATGCCTTTGATTCCTGGAATACAGTCGGACTTATCCCCACAAAGAGCCTTGTAGTCTACGATTTGTTCGGGAGTTATCCCCATCTTCTCAATTACGCCAGCGCGATCGTATTCCGTGTAGCTACTGGCAGCTTTGCGAAAAGTCTGATTATGCAGATATAAAACACTGATCCCCTGGTCATCATCAACCATTTGAAATAGATCGCGATCGCCTGTGACAATCTTGACGCGATACCCTGCCTCACTAGCTTTAGCGGCAATGGTTCCTAATACATCATCTGCCTCATATCCAGGTTTAGTCGCAATTGTCAGATTAAATGCCGTTAATAACTGCTGTAAATTGAGAATATCTGGAATAAAGTCATCGGGAGTATCAGCGCGATCGCTCTTATAGTTGTCATCAGCTAGGTGACGAAAAGTTGGTTCCCCTAAATCAAAAGCGATCGCCATAGATTGAGGAGATTCTGTCTCCAATACCTGCAACAAGGAATTAATAAAGCCAAAACAAATACTGGTGGGAATGCCCTTAGAAGTAACCAATGGCTCTCTACGAGAGTTATTAAAAGCATAGTAGGCGCGAAAAGCCAGGGAATGACCATCAACTAAGATCAATAACGGTTTTAAAGCATTTGAAGTCGCAATATTAACCAAAGCAGTAGAGGACATAAGTATCATTAAATGATGAAAGATTTAACAACATAAAGACAATGTTTCAGTTTATTTAATACTGTTAACATTGGTAAACACTCTCTTGTTTTAAGCATTCGAGAATGTTAGGTTAACAACAGGTACAAAGAAGTTCACCAAGCTTCTTCACAAGGCAGATTCTAGTAAGTACCTCCGACTAAGAATCTACACAATAGCTTTTCATAGATGCAGGTAAAAAATCGGCGATGTTCTTAGTTATTATGCCGTATTTTAGATGCAAATAACAATAAGAAATTCGCAATCTTAGCCAGTTATGGCTCTTTACCGCAGTCTTAGTTTTGAATTTAGCTACTGTGCGATATTTTTACTCAACATAATTAGTTAGATTTTTTGAACACACAACTATCAAATTCGACTCGACAGAATGCCCCTTTGAGCAGTCTAATTGAGTTTGCTAAAAGACACAGGAGAGGATTACATAAAGGCTAGTTTATTTCATGCTTATGTCTTTATAATCCTAGAAAAATCTCAGGAGGTTTAATCAAGCCTAGCCCGATCCTCTCCCTCCCAATCAACTTCTTTACATTTTTTACAGTAGAATAAAATCCCCAATGCGATTCATGATTATCAGGTCATGGTCGTTTTTTAGGTATGATGGACATTTAATTATCCATTTTATTAACCATATTAAGAGTACATATTTTTGCGATTGACGAGGAGAATCCGCGCACTCTCCCTTCGTCAATCGCTATATCCGAAGGTATATCCTCTAGAAATCCTTTAGGAAAAAGTGTTGCATCGCTTTATAGAAGATTTCATTTGTGCTTGTTGAAATTCAGTAGGCGTGTAAACTCCAATATCTAAATTAAAATCATCGCTCATAACTATAACGTAACCATTACATAAGTGTGCAATGGCTGCTGTTAGAGCAACAAACAAAGGCGGTTCCCATTTACTTCTACCTGCCATGCTTGTAACTCCATAGACATAGCCTACTGACTTCCATTTTTGTACCAATGTTTGGATAGTAGCTGCATCTAAGTTGCGACCAAAATCTTCAACCATATCAAGTTCACAAACATAATTTGGTTCGTTTTCACGAATATTCATTCCCAAAGTATTAAGAATATCTAAGGACAAGTAATAATAATTGTGATCTTCATCAGGAAGAAAAGAAATATTCTCCTTCTCTGGCACTATTTCATCGCTGCTAAGCTGACGTAAAGATATATCTCCTAATCTTTGTTTATCTTCAGAAGTTAATAATTCTAAAAATTTACTTTTTAGTTCGCCCCAACAAATTTTTATTGGGCTAGTCGGAAAAACACAAAGGTCAATACTCATAGTTTTAATTATCTTATGAAAGTACCTGTTAAATCTATTACTACTGTTCATTCATATAGATGCCTTGATATATGATGTTCTCAAATTCTTCGACAGATGAAATCTTATCGAGCTGACAAACAAAACTGTAGTCAGAATCTGTAGCAAACAAACTCACGTCCAACATCTGTTGTAAACTCAAAGCAAAATTAAAAGCTGCCCTACTAAAGCTTTTGACAAAAATAGATTCTAAATCTTCATCGACTCTTATAGTCACGCTTTCTCCTTCAATATTGTAGTGGCAGAATAAAACGTAATGAAACGTTTTTTATTCTTCAGAATTTTCTTCAGTTACTAATACATTATGCGTCTGCTTCATAGAAGAGATAGCTTGTATTATTTCAGTACGATTGAATTTAATATTTTCATCGATATATATTAGTAATTTATGCGACATTATCTACATTTCTCCTATTTTATTTGAGTTGGTTTCACTATTATCCGCGTTGGAAAATCAAACTCGTTCGTTTTTATTAGTTGATATTAGAGAGATAGAGCTATTTGTTTCAGGGTAAGAGCGTCTCAAACCCTATTGACAAAAGGATTGTAGAACAGTCATCATATAGTTATTATTCATAGCTGCGCGTTTCATTTTTTGGCGCAGACTACGCTTCAGACTCTTCTCTTGATTCAGGGCATTGAGTGCCATGCGTCGGAGTAGAGCCAAATTACGAGGGGAGTTGCAAGAACGGATGCGACAATGATCCTCATTAAAAGTTACGTCCAAAGTCCAATGGACTTGGTTTTCGATTCCCCAATGGGTGCGAATTGCATGACCCAGGTTCTGAGCGTCTGCGGGTAGAGAAGACAGATAAAACTGGACTTCATGGGTAACTTTATTCCATAGATGACGGGTTCTCTCGACCATCACAATGGTTTGAAGACCTGACCATTGTTCTTGTTTGTAGAGACCACCAAACTCAGACAGAGGCACAGCCCAACAGCAGCGTTTTTCAGTGCGATGATGTCCTTTTTCCACTCGGCGAGCGGTGGAAACGGTAATACCTTCAAAGTTATTGGCAAAAGCCAACTCAAACCATTTTTTCACCTGGGCGTGAAGGGTGGGATGATTGGTTTTAAGTGCCAAGACATAATCAGCTTTTTTTTGACGAATTAACCGAACAATCTCAGTTTGAGTTCCCATCGCATCGATAGTAATCACAGCTCCTTGAATATCGATTAATTCTAATAGGGTCGGAATGGCAGTTATTTCATTAGAATGATCTTCAACTTTAATCTGTCCTAAAGTCAAATTTTGCTCTGCCACCCAGGCTGTGACTAGATGTAAAGCTTTAATACCTTGTTCGCGGTCATAAGAACCCCTCAAACACTTGCCATCTATGGGTACAATTTTTGGTTCTAATGAAGGGATTAGTTGTTGCACCCATTTAGTTAGACATTCAGACAGAGCTATGGGATCGATCCTCTCGAAAACACGACGAAAGGTGTCGTCGCTCGGTATTCCATTGGGTAATTCTAAAAATTCTTCTAACCACTGTTGCTTGGCACAACCATAATTTTCGATGTCTTCCCAGCCTTGAGCTCCAGCGATGACAGCTAAGATAGCAATGACTAAAATATCTTTCAACAAGTGTTTTTTCGTTCGATTAACTCTAGGGTCTTTAAGATCATTAAAATAACTGGATAAATCAGCTTGTATTTGGGAAATTGAGGTTAGTTTTGCGTTTTTAGCTGCTGGTTTTTCTGGTTGAACTTTTACAGATGTAAATCCTTTACCCATCAATTCTTTCCCTTAATAGTCTCAATTTACCTTATTTTATATTGAAACTACAATATATATGCGAAATATTATTACTTTTTGAAACCGAAATTTTATGACGAGATTTTTGTCAAGTACATTTTATACAAAAT
>CAVRWR010000021.1:0-15389 GCA_963724445.1 uncultured cyanobacterium
CGCTAAATTCCGAAGTGGCAAATAATAATTAAGTGATAGCCAAATTTCGCTCTTTAATTGAGTTTGACCTTAAACTTAAGTTTCCATCGGCTTTTTGCTCCAAGTTGCGATGCGATATAAAAATGCCTCGTATGCAAAAAGTGCATAATATTTTGCTGTTCGTAACCAAATATACATAAAATACAGGCAATTGAAAATAATCTTAATTTCAGCAGCCCTAAGTAAAAGAAATAGTTTGATTGTCCAGCAGCAGAGATCTTGCTTTCTATTTCGGCTTATGTCCAACCTTTTAAACAGCTCTTTAACCAAAGATTTAGATTTATGACTACTGAATCCACCATCAAAATCAAACTCAACAAAGTAGAAAAAGTTAAAGCAGCCAAAGATGGTTTAGACGTTAAGCAGGAGCTTGAGCATTTTGCCCAAATAGGCTGGGAAGCTGTGGACAAGACGGATTTAGAAACTCGCCTCAAGTGGTTAGGGATTTTTTATCGTCCCGTAACTCCTGGACAATTCATGCTCCGCATGCGCGTTCCTAACGGAGTTCTCAACAGTGAACAAATGCGAGTGCTAGCTAAAGCGATTGAACGCTACGGTGACGAAGGTACCGCAGATATTACCACTCGCCAAAATATCCAGCTACGGGGTATACGCTTAGAAGATATTCCGCAAATTTTTAGCAGTTTTAAAGAGGTGGGTTTAACCAGTATTCAGTCTGGTATGGATGATGTACGCAATTTAACTGGTTCTCCCGTGGCGGGCATCGATCCTGATGAACTGATTGACACCCGCGAAATGAATCAGAAAGTTCAAGATATGATTACCAATAGCGGTGAAGGTAATTACTCTTTTAGCAATCTGCCTCGTAAATTTAATATTGCGATCAAAGGAGCAAGGGATAATTCGATCCACGCTGAGTTAAACGACTTGGCTTTTATCCCAGCCTATAAAGCATTGGCAACGGGACTAGTACTACCAATTTTCACATTTCTGCCAGATGCATTGATTGTCAGTGGTTGATTTAGTACCAAGGTGGTTCTAGCTATTCCATCCGTTAACAAATCTGTATCTTGTACAGTCGAAGTTAAAGTTGATGAGTTCCTAGAAGTAGTAGATCCAAATTCGTAATAGTAGCGACATAATTTGATATTAGAGCAGTTGGTATTATTAGCATCTGGGTTAAATGGATTATGAGAAGTAGTCCCAAAAATCATTTGGGTCCTGGACTAGTGACAGCAGGAAGAGGATTTATTGATTAGGATTAGCTTTAGCTGGAGTAGCAGCAGCCCTTTGAGTGGTAGAGAAGGGTTTTGGCAGCTGTCTTTATCTGTAGTAATTTTAGTGATTGGAGGCAGATCGCGACTGTCGCTAATAACTGGTCTTCTTGGAGTTGTAGATGGATAAGAAGCACTAAAGCCATCTCATCCATCCGCTGTGGTGGCTTGATCTCTAATAACAACATTACCATTACCTATAGTCAAATTACCTAAAGTAGGAGTAGTATTACCAATCCATAAAGCAGGAGCAAGATTGGTTATGTCATCGAGATTGATGCGGATGGGAATTTCTACTTGAATTTGTGCTTCACTGCCATCAGGTGCTGTACCTTTTACTGTTAAAGTGCCTATAGCGTTGCTATTTGCTGTATCATCTGTCAGGTTAAATACATCATCTGTATTACTATAATCATAGGAAACTAAAGAGTAAGAGCCAATATTAAAACTATCAGTTGAGTCACCATCATTATTAAGAACCTGACCATCTTCTAAAAGACTAATGTTCCTTGAAACCCCAGGAAGAAAATTGGTTAAATTATCGCAAATTTGCGTTTTTGTTCCCCACACGCTTGAGTCATTTACTGCTAATACTCGGTTACGATCTAATAGTTCTCTATAGCGAGCAACTCCTACTTCGGCGATCGCTAAAGCATCTGAGCGAGAATTTTGAGAGATAGCAGTTATATTTTCCTCATTGGCAATAGTAATACTCACTGCGCCTAAAAGAAGCATTACTAACCCCAGGGCAATTACCATCGGTAGGGTAAAACCTTCGTCTCGCGCACGACGTTGTAATAATGTTTTTAATAATAAAAGTTTCATCTAAAAACAAATAAGAGTACATCAACCAGGCACAGAATACCTCTATTCAAGTGTTACCTAGAGTACCCAAAACAAGTGCGATCGCGATCAGTGACAAACAAAAAAAATTATTTGAGTAGACTTTAAATAAGAAAAGCTTTAAGAAAAACTAGTCTGTTGCCAATAAAGGGACTGTGACCGCATAATAGTACTTTTGCTAGGCTAAAATAGGTCTAAATATTAGGCTAAAATTATAGGTGCAGCTTTAAAAGTAAGAAAAATGCCCCAAATAAAAATTAGTTTAGATGATGCTAATGCTGATTTTGTTAGCAACTTTCGAGACTACGGTTATACCAGTAAGTCTGCTATTGTTGACGATGCGGTTAGAAAACTACATCAAGAATTAAGGAACAAAGCGTTGCTTGAATCGGCAGAACTTTATCAACAGGTCTATCAAAGCGATTTGGAATTACAAGAACTTACCGACAGTGCAGCAAGCTCATGTCTGGAGTGAAATTTAATCCAAAAAGAGGTGTGGTAGCTGATTTCGATCTTAATCCAATCAGAGGTTCAGAAACGGGGAAAACTCGACCCTGTATTGTGGTGACTAACGATATCTACAATTCTAAGCTAACTGTTATTCAAGTTGTACCAATTACAGACTGGTCAAATAAGAAAAGTAGGATTTTGACTAATGTAACTTTGATGTCGAATCAGGATAATGGTTTAGATAAAAAATCAATTGCCGATTGTCTGCAAACAAGACCCGTTGACTACACAAAACGATTTGTTCGAGAGCGTGGCAGAATTAACTCTCAAAATCTCCAGAAGATAGACGAGGCGTTAATGATTATTTTTGGGCTAAAGTCAGACAACAGAGAATAGCGATCGTTGACAAGTAAAAAATAATCTATCTAGATTCAGCACCTTAAAATAAGAAGTATTGAATTATCGGCAATTATTACTGTAAGACAAAAAAATGAATGCACAACTAATCGATTCTCTAGTTCAAATTATTAATTCTTTGACCAAAGAAGAAAGAGAAAGCTTAGAGGCAAAATTAAATAAAAATCAGACCAAAAAGCAACAACCATCTGATTTTGCCAATGAGCCTTTTGTAGGAATGTGGAAGAATCGAACAGATTTAGCAGATAGTGGTGAATGGGTACGCCAATTAAGACGAAGTGAATGGCAAAGTAAATCTGACTAAACAAATTTTAGTTGATACTGATATTTTGATTGATATTGCAAACAATATATATATCCATAGCCATTAATCGACTGAAATCAGAAGCACAAAAGCTCATCTTTGACTATTAGTGTTGTTACCCAAATGGAATTGATTGTAGGTTGTCGCAATAAAACAGAATTACAAAATTTAGATAAATTTCTGCGACATTATGAATTAATCCCAATTAATGAATCTATCTCTAAAAAAGCAGTTAAATTAGTTGAAACTTATCGTCTTAGTCATGGACTGCTAATTCCTGATGCTTTGATTGCAGCTACGGCGATCGCTTTAAATATTCCTTTACTAAGCAAAAATCAAAAAGACTATCGTTTTATTCCACAACTGAATCTACTTGTTTATCCTTAGATATCTTGAGTTTATTCAAGTAAATAGGTTGCCAAACCCATGTTTCCTAGATTCTCTTCAGCTTTTATTGCTTTGTCCCGATTACTAAAAGCTCCTACCTGTAGCCAAGGTTGTCCCTGAAAGATAGTTTTAAAAGCTTCGGGATAGAGCGATCGCACTTCATTTTCTTCGGATTCGCTTAGGGTTTCTACTAAGACTTTATATTTGACTAAGCTAGTAGCAGTACTTTGAATCTCTGGCGGGAATGGTACGGGTTCGACATCGGGAACTGCTGCTGAACTTGATGCGGCGGGAGTAAAGACTAGCTCTTTGTTTCCTGTGCTGTTCGCCACGACAGGGGGCGGAGATGGTAAGTTAGATGGTGCTTCTGCTTCTACAGGTTCAGGTGCGGGTGCGGGTGCGGGGATTACTGGAGGAATAGAAGGTTTAACTAGATCACGACTGGGTAGCGGTGGCAGATCTCTAAAAGGACTGTCATTATTATCATTGCTGGCGACATTGCTGGCGACATTGCTGGCAAGATTATTGTTGCTATCATTGCTGCCGACATTGCTGGCTACAAAGGTTCCGCTATCAAAATTGATGTCTCCCTGTATTTCTCCCTGAGTTTCTGTTCCCACTGCCACAATCTGATTACTAGTAGCATTTTGGATATCTAGCTTTTTGTTACTGCGAAAAATATTGTTTCCAGGTTCGTCATCGGTACCGAGATCGACGCGAGATTGAGCGATCGCCGTTAAGCCAGATTCACCAGAATTGATAATTTCATTGTCGCGTAAAGTCCCTTGAGAATTACCTTCTAAGATAATACCGATCCGATTACCATCAAATGTATTACCTGTAAGTTTGGGAGCAGCATTCTGGACAACGCTTACGCCAAAACCTGTTTGTTCAAAAGTATTATCAACTACTTCTGGACTAGAGGTTCCATAAACTAATAAGCCATTACCAGAATTGTTGTAAAAGTAATTATCTTTTATGATGGGGGAACTTTTACCATTGACAGAAACTCCAGTATTGCCGTTACGGGTCAAGGTATTGCTGACTATCAGAGGATTAGCCGACTCAATCCAGATACCGTGTCCCCGAGAATGATTGTTGGTTACGGTAATACCTATAATGCCGCCTGCATCTTTAACCGCAGCGATCGCGATATTTTGTCCCGCACCAGTAGGACTAAGGAAATAACCGTCTCCTTGAATAATTGTTTTGTATCCTTGGTTTTTACTATCTCCTTGGAGAGTAATCTGGTCTTTAATTACTAAAGGAAAGGTTTCTCCCGTGTCTTCGCTGTAGGTTCCTGATGCTAGCTGAATCGTGCTACCAGCAGGGGCAATTTTTAAAGCTTGAGTGATGGTTTTGAGGGGGGATGTTTTTTTTCCCGTTTGGGAATCATCACCGTTTTTGGGATTAACGTAGATCGTATCTTTGGTTAAAGTAGGAGACTGGGCAATTATTTCTTGAGCAATTGCTGAATTTGCCTGTAGCAAAACATTACAGGGTAAAGCGATGATTGAGGCGATCGCCAGTAAACCAGTCACTCGGTCTAATCGTAGTAAATTTAACCAACCAAAGCTAGATCTATAAATTATTCGACTTATTTGACAATCGCTGCTTTCCATAATTGAGTTCCTAATCGTAAATTTGAGGTAAATTTGATTACTGTGAATGGCTTTTGAATAGAAATAGAAATATTTAGATTAATATATTTGGCTATATATTTTAGTAATTGAGTACTAATGTGGCGAATGATATCTATTGATAGTAAATAACGTATAATTGCGTAAGTTTTTACTTGTTAACAGTCCCTAATATTCAGTCGAGCCAGCGTGAAATTATTTGTTTATCATACTCCTGAGAGAACTCCGACAGATAGACTACCCGATTGTGCGGTAGTCATTGATGTTTTGAGAGCGACCACAACCATTGCCACTGCTCTTAATGCAGGTGCGGAAGCTGTCCAAGCATTTAGTAACATAGAAGATTTGATGCGTCAATCCCAAAATTGGTCGGCGAACAAGCGCTTACGTGCAGGAGAAAGAGGTGGTGTTACGGTGGAAGGCTTTGATTTGGGCAATTCCCCCCTCGCCTGTAAACCAGAAGTAGTCAAGGGCAAAAGATTATTTCTCACGACGACTAATGGAACTCGCGCGCTTCAGCGAGTTGAAAAATCACCTCAGGTAATCACCGCAGCGCAGGTTAACCGCTATGCAGCCGTCAATTATTTGCTGGAATCTCAAGTAGAAACAGTTTGGCTGCTTGGTTCAGGTTGGCAGGGTGACTATTCTGTTGAAGATAGCGCCTGTGCAGGAGCGATCGCTCAGGCAGTTTTGCAGCAAAGCGATACTTCTTTAATTGACCTGTTTGGCAATGATGAGGTAATTGGAGCGATCGCGCTTTATGAACAGTGGAAAGATAATTTGCTCAATGTCTATCGCCAATGTAGTCATGGACAACGCCTATTAAAATTAGATGGAGAAAGCGACCTTAAATATTGTTCTCAAACAGACATTTTGGACGTATTACCAATTCAGACAAAGCCAGGAGTTTTGGTTAAATACCAGCGATCGTAACTTTTCAGGATTGATTGTGTAGACGACATACCACCCATACCACCTAATAACTACTTGTGAGAACTTCCATGTCGAATTGTTAACCAGATTGAGTAACTTTGAATAGTTGGGAATTATGAGTGTATCGAATTAACAATACAAGTTTAAAATTCTCTGTTATGAATAAAGCTTTAGTGGTTGACGATAGTTTAATGATGAGAGAAGTATTTGCCGCTTATCTACATAGTGCTGGTTTTGCCGTAGAAAAAGTTTCGAGTGTAGAAGAAGCACAGGAAGTTTTAAACAACACCCAACCAGACTTGATTGTTCTCGATGTAGTAATGGCTGGTAAAAGCGGTTTTGAATATTGCCTACAATTAAAGAAAAGCAGAACAACCTGTTCGATTCCAGTGATAATTTGTTCCTCAAAAACTACTCAGGCAGACTTATTGTTAGGCGACATAATTGGTGCAGATGCCTACTTATCCAAAGATGTAGAACAATCTAAGTTTATTAGTACAGCACAACAGTTGGGCAGACAACCAGCAGTTTGCCGAATAGCTTAATAGTAAATGTAATATCTTACTTCATACCTCATAGTTGAAGGGCGAAGCCCTGGTCAATCGTTCACTACGTCCCTGGAGAGTTATTGTTCATCGCGTTTCTGCCATTTTTCATATAAATCGGGACGGCGATCGCGAGTACGCTTAATCTGCTCATCTTTGCGCCACTCGTCAATCAGCTTATGATTGCCCGATCGCAACACTTCGGGAACTTGCCAATCGCGATACTCTGCAGGTCTAGTATATTGGGGATAGTCCAGTAGTTCCGCTTCAAAGCTTTCTGTCTTGAGGGATGCTGGTTTGCCTACTGTTCCTGGTAAAAGCCGAGTTACACCATTAATTAAGGCAAGAGCGGGTATTTCACCACAGGTTAAGACAAAATCCCCCAAAGATACCTCTCTGGTCACTAAATGCTGACGTATTCTTTCGTCTACCCCTTCATAATGACCGCAAATTAAGACAAGCTGTTGATAATTAGTCGCTAGATCTTTGAGTAAAGGTTGATCTAAGGGTTGCCCCTGGGGAGTCATCAGAATAATTTCTCGCTGGGGAAAAACTGGCAGAGATTCTACGGCGGCAAATATTGGTTCGGGCTTGAGCAACATCCCCACACCACCGCCATAGATGATATCATCCACTTTACGGTGCTTATCAGTAGTAAAGTCGCGGGGGTTAACTAGATTTACGGTAGCAATTTCTTTAGCGATCGCTTTACCTAGTAAACTGCAATTAAGGGTCGAGTCAAAAAAGTCGGGAAAAAGAGTGATAATATCAAAACGCACGATTTAAAATCTACCAAGTTAATCAGAAAATTAATTATAAGCTGACGTTACGCAGTCAAACGAGATTTCAATAGTTTCAGTTGTTAGTTGAGAACGGAATATCAGTAGTTCAAGACCTCATGTGCGTAACATCAGTTATAAGTCTGGCTGGCTCTGAAATTTAAGTAGTCTTTGACACAGTAGATAAATAGCGATCGCCTTTAGGATCGATATTCAGTCAGAGAATAGTCTCTTGCCCGCAAACCAAATTATGTTCAACACCGAAGTCAAGCATCAAACTAGTCATTTTTCCCAATCCACCAAAAACGCTATTTTAGTTATTGGCGGTGCGGAAGATAAAGTACATGGCAAAGAAATATTGCATACCTTTTTTCAGAGTTCAGGAGGGAACAATGCCTTAATTGCCATTGTTCCCTGTGCCTCAAGAGAACCTGCTCTGATTGGAGAAAGGTACGATCTCCTCTTTAGCGAGATGGGAGCAAAAGAAATTAAAGTTTTGGACGTACGCGATCGCTCTGGTGCAGATGACCTAGCTTATCGTGATTTTGTCGAAAACTGTACGGGAATATTCTTGACTGGTGGCGATCAGCTTCGCTTATGTGGTTTATTAGCTGACACTCCCTTAATGAATCGCATTGTTGAACGAGCGCAAAAAAGGGAAATCAGTCTAGCTGGCACCAGCGCTGGAGCAGCGGTTATGGGTCATCACATGATTTCTGGCGGCAGCAGTGCCGAAGCTCCCAACAGTGCCTTGGTGGATATGGCAATGGGTTTAAATATTATTCCAGGTGTTTTAGTCGACCAGCATTTTTATAACCGTAACCGTTTAGCCAGACTTCTCAGTGCGGTATCGGTTCATCCAGAACTCTTGGGAATCGGAATTGATGAAGATACCTGCGCTATATTTGAAAGTGATGGTTTGATTAGAGTTATCGGCAAGGGAGTTGTAACTATTGTCGATGCGCGGGAAATGTCCTACTCAAATCAGCCCCAGGCTCTCGGCAATCAGCCTTTGAGCATGCATAATCTCAAATTACACATTTTGAGCTATGGCGATCGTTATGACCTACAGCGTCATTGCCCCTTGAGTTCCCTGACTTTCAAATCAGAAAGTCATTAAAGTGTTCACAGAGAACATTAGCCGACTTCTGAAAACGAGATGATGAACTAATTATTTAGTTCATGCTTGATGCTGCCTTACCAAACTAGAACAGCAAACACAATGAGAATCTTAAAGACTCAAACTTTACGTGGTCCCAATTATTGGAGCATTCGGCGCAACAAGCTGATTGTCATACAGCTAGCTTTAGAAGAGTTAACCGAAAAGACATCCAATGAGATTCCTGGATTTTACGAAGGCGTAATTAAGGTGTTGCCGAGCCTGATCGAACATTACTGTTCCCGTGGGCATCGTGGTGGTTTTCTCGAACGGATTAAAGAAGGCACTTTAATGGGGCATATCATTGAACATATTGCCCTAGAGCTACAAGAATTGGCAGGGATGCCTGTCGGATTTGGTCGCACCAGAGAAACTTCTACTCCTGGAGTCTTTAACGTTGCCTATGAATATGTTGAAGAGCAATCAGGGCGTTATGCAGGAAGAGCCGCAGTCAGATTGTGTAAATCAATCGTGGATACAGGCACCTATTCTGCTGCCGAACTTGAGCAAGACTTAAACGATCTACGCGAGCTATATGCCAATACCGCATTAGGTCCCTCGACCGAGACAATTATTAAAGAAGCAGAGGCGCGTAAAATTCCTTGGATGTGGCTGAGTGCCAGAGCAATGTTGCAGCTTGGCTATGGGGCAAAACAACAGCGGATTCAGGCTACTTTAAGTAACAATACTAGTATCCTGGCAGTAGAGCTAGCATGTGATAAAGAAGGTACCAAAAATATTCTCAGTAATGCAGGGGTGCCTGTGCCTCAAGGAACAGTCATCGAATATTTAGATGAATTAGAACAGGCGATCGCCGATGTCGGGAGCTATCCCATTGTAGTTAAGCCATTAGACGGTAATCATGGTCGGGGCATTACGATCGACATTAATAGTAAAACTGAAGCAGAAGCTGCCTACAACCTGGCTAGCAAAGCTTCTAAGACGCGATCGGTGATTGTCGAGCAGTTCTATCAGGGCAATGACCATCGCGTGCTGGTGATTAACCACAAAGTGGTTGCTGTGGCAGAAAGAGTTCCCGCTCATGTGACAGGTAACGGAAAGCATACAATCGAGCAGCTAATTGAGCTAACCAATCAAGACCCTCGACGAGGCAACGGACATGATAATGTTCTGACTAAAATTGTTGTCGATCAGACGTCTCAGGCAGTATTAGCCAAGCAAGGATATAGTCTCGATGCAGTTTTACCCGTTAACGAAATAGCCTATCTCCGTAATACGGCAAATTTAAGTACAGGTGGCATTGCGATCGATCGCACCGATGAAATTCACCCAGAAAATGTCTGGATAGCAGAAAGAGTATCTAGAATAATTGGCTTAGATATCGCCGGAATTGATATTGTTACATCCGATATTAGTCGCCCGCTGCGAGAAACCGAAGGGGTTATCGTTGAAGTAAATGCTGCCCCAGGCTTTAGAATGCATGCCGCTCCAAGTCACGGGCTGCCGCGCAATGTGGGAGCATCGGTCTTGGAAATGCTGTTCCCCGAACAGGCTTTGAGTAGAATTCCCATCGTGGCAATTACAGGGACAAATGGTAAAACTACTACCACTAGATTAACGGCACATATTTATCGCCAGACTGATAAAGTTGTCGGCTTTACCGCTACTGACGGGATCTATATTCAAGAGTATTTGGTGGAACAGGGAGACAATACTGGTCCTTATAGTGCAGGGGCAATTCTTAAAGATCCCACGGTAGAAGTTGCGGTGTTGGAAACGGCAAGGGGCGGGATTTTACGTTCTGGGCTGGCTTTTGATAGCTGCGATATTGGTGTGGTACTCAACGTGGCTGCCGACCATCTGGGTTTGGGTGGCATAGATACAATTGAGCAGATGGCTAAAGTTAAAGCTGTCGTAGCCGAAACAGTTAGACCAGGTGGCTATGCTATTCTCAACGCCGACGATCCCTTAGTCGCAGCAATGGCAGAAAAGCTAAACTGCAAAGTAGCCTATTTTTCGCTGAATCCTGATAACCCGATTATCATCGAACATTCTCGCCGTAATGGTTTAGCTGCCATTTATGAGGATGGTTATCTGGCGATTTTGGAGGGTAAGTGGACTCTGAGAATCGAAAAAGCCGCTAATATTCCCATGACCATGGGAGGAAAGGCTCCCTTTATGATTGCCAATGCTCTAGCTAGCTGTCTGGCAACTTTTGCTCAAGGAGTTGATATTGAACTAATTCGCCAGGGTGTAAGAACTTTCCAGATGTCTGCCGAACAAACTCCAGGTAGAATGAACTTATTTGAGGTCGAAGACTATCAGGTACTAATCGACTATGCCCATAATCCTCACAGTTACAAAGCCGTAGGGGATTTTGTGCGCAATTGGCAGGGAACAAAAATAGGTGTAGTTGGCGGACCAGGCGATCGCCGTGACGAAGATTTAATCTTGCTCGGTAATATCTCCGCAGAGATCTTTGACCAGATTATTATCAAGGAAGACCAGGATACTAGAGGTAGAAGTTCTGGGGAAGTTGCTGAACTGATTGCCAAGGGCATCTATCAGACTAATCCAGACCAAGCTTCTGAAGTAATTTTAAATGAAACTGAGGCTACTAATACAGCATTAACTCTGGCACAAGCAAATAGTTTGGTGGTAATCTTTCCCGAAAAAGTCGAACAGACAATTTCTTTTATTCAACAACGGATCAAAATAGATAGTGCTAATTAAACCGCATGTAATCTTTAATTTGAACAATTATCAGTTCTCAAAATTGACAATAAATATTACCGCTGCTCTTCTATCAACAAATATTGGGAATATTATGATAATTAGCTAAACAAAGCTTAAATCAGTATTTATTGGAAAGATATTTAAGCGTTGTGTAAAGGACAGTAATTTTAACGGTAAATAATGTAAAACTAAAGTAAATTTCCGCTATTTTACGGTGGTGTTCTCTGGGCAATCGTGATTATTTATGTATATATGGAGAAAGCCAGATAAAAAGTTTAAATTTCTATCTGCTCAGTTATTATTTATCAGCGAAATTAATCAAATGAACAATAACCGACCAGAAACTGATTACGTTAACCGCAACGTTATGGAGTTGTTGGTTTCCGATGAAATCGACAGACAGATGGTTCGTCTCCCCAATAATATTCAAAAATTTATTAATCCCATTGAAGTTGCTACTTATGCTCTCAATCGACTTCCTGCATTATATGCTTCATCGCAGCAAGGATATAACAAACAAAAGCTAAAAGGACGCTCAGAATACAGCGTAAAAATAACTCAAGAAGTCCGCAAAGGATTTGCGACAATTCAACAGGATATTTTACGTAGTTCTACACCTTTAGTGGCAGAAAATGAAGCTGAAATTGACAAAGGTATTAAAGAAGCCAAAGCTGCTTTACAAGAACTAGCTGATTTCTTACCAGAAAAAGATTTAACCTGGAAAAATGTTGTAAGACTAGTAAAACCAATCCTAGCTGAATTAAAAGAACAAGATCCTAATGCCGTAAATAGTCAAAAAGTTCGTTCCAGGACTAGCGGGTTATGGGTAGATTCTCATGAAAAGTAGTTTTTTCAGTTGACAGCAACTAAGAATAGTAACTATTGATTTATTTTGTATTTAATATTATGTTTTCCCGTCCAGAAGCCAAAGCATATTACTTGGAGCATAGGAACGGCGAAATTATCGAAAATATTCTCGATACCAGCTACTTGGGAAATAGTTGAACTGTTGGCGTTGCTAATTTATCTGACAACAAGATTATTCAAGAACATGGTTTAACTTAGCTGATTTATCAGCTCTGGCGGGAATACTAGTCATAGAAATCTGCTGAAGTATAGTTTATCACTATGTCTGTTCGCCTAAATAAAAAAGCCTATAAAATTCTTGCTGCTGAAATAAATCAAGCCGCAGCCAAAGATAAGATTGCGGGGGAAGTTTGCCAAAAAATTGCCCTAAAACGATTAAAGCAACTAAACGCTACTAAAGGTAAACCAGTTACTGAGACAGAGCTAAATTACTTAATCAGCGATCTTTTTCCTGAATTTAATCTAAAAGTTATCAAAAAAGCGATTGGCGTTAATCGTCCTCCCAACGCTTTCTGGTGGATACCCAAAATAGCTGTTGGCTTAGGGAGTATGGCTGGACTAGTTTGGATACTAAATTTACCCTATCCAATGATTCGTCGTCCTGTGGCAAAAACCGCACCGATTATACTTTTGCCAAGTTATCTAAAAATGGATCGCAACTATCGTGGAGCGATCGCTAAAGTCGAACAAGCAGATCAGTTAGTTAACCAAGCTACAAGCCTAGAAGACTTAAAATTAGGTCAGGAAAAAGTTGATCGGGCGCAAAAAAATCTTGATGCTTTACCCGTCTGGTTCTTAGGATACGAGCCTCAAATGTACCGTACTTTTTTTAGTTTTGGCTGGAAGTTTACTTTAGATGAGTTTGAGGTAGCCAGGGTTGAAAGCAGCATTGGACTTAAATTGGGAGAACCCTGAGGAAAAGAATTTGGCATTAGGCATGGTCTTAGGGGTATTACATCAAGTAGAAGAATGTTTAGAGCAGCAAGTCGATGGGAAGTCTCATCCAGTGGTACTCTCCAGCCTGGAAACGGCTCAACAAATCAAGGCACAAGATGTGGAACTGGATGAACAGGGAAAAGTTAAACTGCGAAAGGGGGTTGCCAAAAACCGACGTATTGCCATTGAAGATGAGGAAATGCGACATGGACGTAAAAACCGCAGCAAAAGGTTTGATGGTTATAAACGTCATATTCTCAAGGATTTAGACACAGGAATGGTGCGAGCCGTCGGCATCACTATGGCTAATGCGGCAGAGGCTTCTGTGACGCAAGCGATCGCTGTTGACTTGGAGCAACAGAAAGTTAAATTGAGCGAGTTACACATTGACCGAGCTTACCTCAGTAGCTCCTGGGTCAAAAACCGCGACCCAGAGTTGACTGTTTATTGTAAAGCTTGGCGGGTATCTAACGGCAGTAAATTTGCCAAATCTGCTTTTGTCTTGGATTGGGAGGTCGGAACAATTACTTGTCCTAATCAGGTCAGTTTACCTTTTCGTGAGGGAGGCAAAGTGCAGTTTCCTGAAGCTACCTGTCTCAATTGTCCTCTCAGAAAAAAGTGTACTACCAGCAAGAAAGGGCGCAGTATTTCTATTCATCCTGATGAGAAGTTCATCGCTGAACTCCGTCAACGTCAATTAACTCCGACGGGTCGGGCTAAATTACGAGAACGAGTAGCTGTGGAGCATAGTTTGTCACATATCGGTCGCTGGCAAGGTGATAAAGCTCGCTATATCGGAGTGCGAAAAAATTTATTTGATCTACGTCGCACGACGGTTATTCATAATCTTCATGTACTGGTAAGACTGTTGAAAGAAGACCCAGAGCTATTTGCTTCAAACGCAGACACTGCTTAGTTTTCGATTACTGAATCGGTGTTCTAGAGAAAGTTAAACCCCAAACCACTGTCTATGCCGATGCTGTTGAGATGATGAATTTTGCCAACAAAAAACTGCAACAGTTACGCTAATCTTGCCTTAAATAGGGTTTGCTGAAAAAGTAACCTAAAAAATTTACAAGAATTACCTTGTTTAAAAGA
Organism: uncultured cyanobacterium; assembly: GCA_963724445.1. Lineage (GTDB taxonomy): Bacteria > Cyanobacteriota > Cyanobacteriia > Cyanobacteriales > Xenococcaceae > Waterburya. The sequence continues at coordinate 14,330 of CAVRWR010000021.1, forward strand.
TAAGTTTGTCTGTTAAAAACTATGCTTTAATATCAGCTTTGATAATAGAATAGTCAAAAAAAAAGCCTAATTTAGATATATTCAGAAATAAGGACAAAAAAAGACGGTAAACCTGCCTGAGCAGGGTAGAAAGATTGATTACTAAAAAAGTAATTGCAATACAAGTTTCCGAAGTTTCAGAAAGTTTAGTCATGATACAATTAAGACCATAACGTCTCTTAGCTTGACCGAATTTTCCTTCAATAGCATTACGAAATCTTTCATCTTCTTGAGCTTGTTTTTTAGTCTCTTTACTAACATTTTTAGGCTTTCTTCCTAATGGTGGACCACTAATTCTAATTTCTCTTTCTTTACACCATGCTCGATTAGCTCTGGTTCGATAAATTTTATCGACATGAACAGAGTTAGGATAGTATCCAGTGAAGTTTTTATAGGCTTCTACTTGTGTTTGTAAGTCCCTTGATTCATTAAAGTTATCCCAACTTAGATGGTCTAAAAATACATAGTTATCAAAACAACTTACTGAAAGTTTTGCCCCAAACTCTACAGGTTTTCCTGCTTTTCCTCTCACTATAGGTCGGATATGAGGTTGAGTTACACTCACAATTCTATCGTCTATTCTGTTTGATTCATTCTCATACATCCAAAATTGCTGGCGATAAACTTCTGCTATTACTAACAACATTTTATATTTTCTTGGACTCAGGCTGCTTAAGGAAGCTCCTGAATTAATTAAATTGTCTATATGAGACAAATTTCTTTTGATATTTTTTCTGAGAATTTTTCGGCATATTCTGCTTCAAACTCCCCCCAGGGAATTAATTCCGCCATGATTACCCACCGATTATTTGGGGACAGCTTTCCTGAAAAGGGCAATTCAAAATTTTCTGGGGTGGGCTCAGACTGGTTAGCTTTGCGGTACATCTGTTCTAGCTTAGATAAGTGCAAAGGGTTTTTACCAATTTTAGGGCTTTTGCGCCCCCTCAACCTAACTTTTTCTTCACGCCAGAATGGCTGTAACCTTTTTTAGCTCAATGGTTCAAAGTTTTCCAGCAAATCC
>CAVRWR010000022.1:0-31077 GCA_963724445.1 uncultured cyanobacterium
GTCTAGATTTTCGCTGCCTGCATTAATTGGACAAAATTCTCAAACAAATAATCCGCATCATGAGGACCAGGACTAGCTTCGGGGTGATACTGCACGGAGAAAAAAGGCAAGGTTTTATGACGTAAACCAGCCACGGTTCTGATCATTGAGGTTCAGATGAGTTATTTCCACATCTGCACCTAAAGATTCTGCGGCGATCGCAAATCCATGATTTTGACTGGTGATTTCGATTTGCTGTTGTAATCCTGCGGGTTGATTTAAGCCACGATGTCCAAATTTAAGTTTGAAAGTCTCTGCGCCTAAGGATAAGCCTAAAATCTGATGACCCATACAGATACCAAAAGTAGGCTTTTTCGCCTGCAAAAGCTCTTTGGTTATGGCAATACCTTCGGTAACCGCTGCGGGATCGCCAGGACCATTGGAGAGAAAAATACCATCAGGATTGTAAGCTAAAATTTCAGCACTGGAAGTATTAGCAGGAACAACGATTACTTTACACCCATAGCTAGCTAAACGACGCAGAATATTACGCTTGGCACCAAAATCTAGGGCTACTACGGTTAAAGAGGTATCCTGATTAATGCCATTAGAAAATTCCCATTCTGGTTCAGTTTCTTCTGACCATTGATAAACTTTGGTTGTAGTTATATTTTTAACTAAGTTCAAGCCCTTCATGTCTGGTGCTTGATTTACTAGATTCAACAGCCTTTCAGGATCGAGAATCTCTGCGGAAACACCGCCGTTGATTGCACCATAGTCTCTTAGTTTACGAGTTAGCGATCGCGTATCGATGCCATAAATGCCAGGAATATTTCTGGAGCAAAGATAGTCTGGTAAAGACTGCTCGGAGCGCCAATTGCTTGGACGATAGGTAACATTGCGGGCAATTACTGCTTTTGCTTGGACTGCATCAGATTCTTCATCAGTCGAATTTACCCCTGTGTTACCTAACTCAGGATAGGTAAAGGTAATAATTTGACCAGCATAGCTAGGGTCCGTTAAAACCTCTTGATATCCTGTCATTCCAGTATTAAAAACCACTTCTCCTACCGCAGTTGCGATCGCCCCAAAAGACCAGCCGCGATATGTGGTTCCATCAGCTAAAACAAGTATAGCGGGTTTAGTATTGGGTTTAAGCATATTTACCATCGAGTTTCAATCCTGACTAATCGTTACTCCCACCACACAACAATTTATCAGTTATTGGCGACAAAGTAGCAAGATAACTTCTATAAGAAACTAAGGGAAAATTATGCTTTTGACTGTAGTTTACATTACCAAGTACAGCCCAACAAGATAGACTATTTATGTATGCTAGTGATATCAGTTGTCTAAAACGATCTCAAAAATCGGGTTATGACGCGAGCATAATTGATATCCTAATTATAGCAAAGCAATATTAGCGCGAGTTTGAGTGAGAAAGCATGAGTCCCAGAAAACTAACCGAAGACGATAAGCAAGAAATTCTAAAGCAATATCGTAATTCTGAAGCAACAACTTCGACCTTAGCCAATAGTTATGAGGTCAGTAGTTCCACCATTAGTCGCTTTCTCAAAAACAAGCTATCCACTACAGAATATGAAGATTTAATCCAGCAAAAGCGTCTGGCTCGTACCCCACGAGGAGAAAAGTCATTAAAAGCAGAAGGTACTGCTGAAAAAACTCAAGTAAAAAGCACTACTAAGAAAACTAAGGCTAAAAGTAAACCTAAATCTAAAGCACAAACTCCAGAGAAACGGACTGAAATAGTAGTTTCAGATAATATTACCTTAGAGGAAAATATATCATCTCCAGGGAAAAATGAGCCTCAGCAAACTACTCCTCGTCGTCGCCGTCGTCGTTCAACCGTATCAGAGTTGGCACCAGAGGCAATTCCCGATTTAGCCTCTGAGATCGTTGAAAATGAAGTTGAGCAACCTCAAGCTGAAGAAGCAACTATTTCTCCTAGACTAATTTTAGATAAAAGAATACGCAGTAAAACTGAAGTAGCAGAAGCCGACGACGACAAACCTAGCAACACGATGAGCCAGCGTCTTATTCTCAAAGGAGATCGGATTGAAGCAGAAGAAGAGGAGGATGATGAGATGGACATCACGATCCTCAAAGAAATGTTAGGAGAAGATTTAGAAGATATTAACGATGAAGAAGACGAAGAAGATGAAGAAGATTGGGAAGATGATGATGAGCCATCTTACCCGCCTAAAAGCTCAGACTTGGAAGATATCAAGATTCTCCCTTTATCCCAAGCTTTACTTCCAAGAACTTGCTATCTGGTGATAGATCGTTCAGCCGAGCTAATTGTTAAACCTTTGGCAGACTTTGCCGACTTGGGTATTATTCCTGATACAGAAGTGAGGCAGAGAACCCTGCCCGTATTTGACAACCATCGTATTGCCAAACGCTTTTCTCATCGGCGAGAACGAGTAATCAAAGTTCCTGATGGTCGCATGTTACAAAAAACGTCTCATCATCTTCAGGACAAAGGAATTACCAGGCTGCTAATTGATGGACAAGTTTACTCCATCTCTAGTTGAGCTATGAGAAATCGATTTAGCAATGGTCAGTAGTAATATATCGACAATAGCTAATCTTCATCCCAATCTTCAACAGACAGCAGTTCTCTAATTTGGTCTTGGGGGGAAAAGTCAAAATCGAGCAATTCGCTTTTCCAATATGACCAGTCATTGCCTAACAGTAGAGCAATTTTACCAATGCGATCGTCAGGTTTGACGATTTTTGATTCGATCAAGGAAGATACCTTGCGTTGCAATTTCATCATCGGATGCGCAACTTGTTTTGTCATACGCTTAATGTTACTTGCTATGATTACGTTGGTTAAATGATATTTAGGAGAGGCTACTTATTTGGCTTTAGTTCGATTGATTAAAGCCTGAAGTTTGCAAAATAACCTGACATACTTGTAACTTACGTTACACCATTTTGGCAAGCATTTGTGATGATGATTACGGTAATTACTACCTAAAGTAGGAAAACCCAACAGCAGTAAAGAGAAAATATGAATAAACAGATCGGGCTTTTAGTTTCTGGCTGGTTAATTTCTGCACTGATATCCCCTGCTTTAGCACTTAAGGATTCTGTGGGAGAAAATGGAATTAATGCCCTGCGTCTCCATCTGGCTCCGTACAATTTATTGGGGAGAAAAATTGCCATTGGTCAAGTTGAGGTAGGTCGCCCCATTAAATTGGGCAAAGATAAGGCAGCCAGTGACCTGAGCATAATTTATCCTCAAGAGGTTTTTTATCGTAATCAACTTCCTCTACCTGACAAAAATATAGACGATCATGCCAGCATGGTAGCAGAAGTCATGATCGCCCAGGATAAATATCTTCAAGGGATTGCACCCCAGGCAAAACTGTATGCTTCAGCGGTAGGTTCCCTCAGTGAAGGAGGACAGCCGCAAGAATGTTTAGCTAGCCAGCATATTGCTCAACAAAATAGTGGCGATGTCAGGGCGATTAATTTTAGCTTTGGCGAATCATTAGATCGAGATGAAAGAGATAATGCTGAATTGGACGGTAGGGCTTTACTAACTTACTGTATCGATTGGTCTGCCAAGCAACATGATGTTTTGTATATTATCGCGGGCAATCAGGGGAAGGGAGGCATCCCAATTCCTACGGATAACTTTAATGGTATTACCACTGCCTACACTACGAAAAGAAAAGGCAAATTTAACAAAGTAGATTTTGCAAATCTTAGTGCTTTGCCGATTGGCATTGGTCGCAGCCTGATCAAAAAGGAGATTAATTCTGGTTATAGACGAGCTATTAGCTTACTTGCTCCGGGAGGACAAATTTCTGTATATAACCAACAGGGGGAAATAGAACAAGTTAATGGTACGAGCTTTGCCGCGCCGCACGTTACAGGTACTGTCGCACTATTGCAAGAATACGGCGATCGCCAATTAAGGCAAAAGCAAGCCAATTGGGGTTTAGATGTCCGTCGTCATGAAGTAATGAAGGCAGTTTTACTCAACTCTGCCGATAAAATTGCCGATCGCGGCGACGGTTTATTGCTAGGGATGGAAAGAACTATTATGAGTAAAAAAAACCATAGCTGGTTTGATTCTGATGCCTATGAAAATCCTCGTGTTCCCTTAGATATTGAGATGGGTACGGGACAAATCAACGCTTGGCGTGCTTATCAACAATTTAGTGCTGGACAAGGGACTAAAAATCAACCCGTTGCTTCTATTGGCTGGGACTATGGCAAGGTAGAGGCTAATGGTTACCAGGAATATGAACTCAAACAACCTTTAGAACAAGGAAGTTTTGCCGCCATTACTTTAGTCTGGGATCGTCTGGTAACGTTAAATGATTTTAATCGTAATCAGGAATATGATGTGGGAGAGACTTTTAGCGATCGCGGTTTGAATAACTTAGATGTTTATCTTATTCCGATCAATGAAGACAGCAACATGAGAAATGTATGTGCCTCTTCTAGTTTTGAAGACAGCATCGAACATATTTTCTGCCCCATCCCCACTTCAGGACGCTATAAAATTCGGGTTTATCATCGGCACCAGCTTAATCAACCAGTACAAAATTACGGTTTAGCTTGGTGGACAAAAGGCAAGGATAAGGGATGAGGAAATATAATTTTTAGATCAGCTTATCTTTCCTCAATCCTTATCCTTTATCCCTTATGCGAAGCGGTATGCTAAAGCATTTGCGAAGCTTATCCTTTAGGACTAGCTGCGCGTCGTCCTTTAGGACATCCCTTATAAAGGTATTACTTGAAATTCAACAGTTGCACTAACTTCTGGATGAAGCTTAACTTCTGCCTGGTAGTCTCCAGTCTTACTAACATCAGGGACTTCGATCCCGCGACGGTCAACTTCAATTCCCGCCTGTTCTTTAATTACGTCGGCTATTTCTTGGGTAGTTACAGTACCAAAAATGGCGTTTTCTTCCCCAACTTGCTTACGAATAGTCAGTTTGCCAATGGTTTTAAAGGCTACTTTCTTATTCTCAGCCGCTTGTTTTTCAGCTAATTTGAGCTGTCGTTCTTTTTCTCTTCTGGTTTCAACCTGCTGGATAATTCCTTTGGTCGCAATACTGGCTAAACCTTGAGGAATCAAATAATTACGAGCAAAACCAGGAGCTACATCTACTAAGTCTCCGTCATTGCCTAATTTACTGACGCTTTGATTTAAAACTACGGATACGCGCTTTGCCATTATTATTCCTAAATTCTCCTATATCGATGTAAATATTTTTGATGTGGCGATTTGTTCTGCACCTGGCAATTTTATATTATATCAGTCCAATAAACATAAGAAATTCTCGATCTCTATGGCGCTATCTAGCAGGAGCCTCTTTAAAAGCTCTGGCAACTGCTTTCCAAGCTGGCTTTAGATTATATTGACTGTCTCGCAGCAGTGGTCTTACTTCCGCACCATCAGTTCTAGGAGCAAAATCACTTAACCAGGTATAGCGATCGCATAAACCCCAGTTGATGACACTAGTCACCGCAGGCTCATCTAGCACTACGGAAAGATAATTGTAATAAGCTTCCGCTACTAAGCGATCGCGTGCTTGAATGTTTTTTGGTAGTTTATTATCAGCCACATCTAGCTCGGAAATGATAATTTTGTATCCCATACTAGCAATATTACTTAAGAACTTACGGAACTTGTTGCCGTCAAAATCTTTATTAAAATGAGCCAGAAGATGACTTTGAATTCCTACGGCATCAATTGGAGTATTCTTACTCTTTAAATAACTCAACAGATTTAACAATGCACCACGGCGCTGTTCCCAGTAGCTATTGCCAGAACTGTTGCTATAGGTCAAAGATGTTTCATTTAAAACCAAATCAGCATTGGGATCTACTTCGGCGGCAATCCGAAAAGCTCTTTCAATGTAATCTACGCCTAAAAAATTATACCAAGTCCGATAGTATTCTCCATTAAATCCGCTAACGGTACTGTCTCTTAATCCCCTAGGTTTACCATCTTCGACATTGATTACTTCGTTGACTACATCCCAAGAACTTACTTTACCTTTATATTTGTTAGCTAGGGTAGAAACATGGTTGATAAAAATCTGATCTATTTCAGCGGTAGTTGTGCCAGGAGACTTAAATTTAGTTACTAGCCATGGTGAATTGAATTGATACCATAAGATTGGATGCCCTCTAAAAGCTAAATTATTTTGTTGAGCAAAATCAAAGAATGGATCTGTTTCCACAAATTTATAAGTACTAGGTGCAAATGGACCTACAGTTACGCCAAAAAAACCACCTACTATTACTGCGTTTTCTTCAATAAATATACGTTTAAAATTGGCATCTTGAGGGAAATCGGTATGAGATCTTTGAGGAAACGCACCATATAATATTCCTTTCGCTGCTGCTAATTGTTTTAAGGATTCTCCCCCATTAGCTTTATTTTCTTTAGCCAAATATTGATCTGAACTCTGTGCTTGAGAAGCAGAATCATCACGCTGTTGTAAACAGCTAACTGCGCTAAATCCACCTAAGCCAAGCAAAAAAGAACGTCTGCTACTTTTCATTAGTTTATTACTCATAGCGATATTAAAACAATCAACTTAATGTTAACTTCATCTTAATTAAAATGTCATATATTGAAACACTTTTAATACTTTTGCTGCATATTCATACAAGCATGATTATACAATGTCATTTTAAATAAAAAGGTCTTCATGGCTTTGTTTATCTAGCTTTAAACATTTTTAAAACTCAATTTCACTATTATATTTTTAAAGTATTGTTGTTCTTGAGCTTATTTTTGAGTAGTAGAATCAAATTGTGAATATGTTTTCTTTAACTGTTTAATTTATATCATTTAGACTTAATTATAATTACTTCAGCAATTAAATTTGGAGGTAAGATAATTTGACTTATTTAAGAGGAGAATGTTTATGTGGCAAAATTCGCTATGAATATCGAAACGCAACTAGAAATGTAGTCAATCGTAATTTTTAGGGAAAAAAGTAAATGCCACAGGTCAAAATATACGGATTAAGAAATAACATCGAACCAAAACGCTTTGCTCTATCTCATGCAGTCCATCGGGCATTGATGGAAGCAATTGGTACACCAGAAGCGAAAAGATTCCAGCGGTTTATTCTGCTCGAATCTGAAAATTTTCTGTACCCTAGCGATCGCACAAGTGAATATACAATTATTGAAATTAGTATGTTTGAAGGTCGTTCAACCGAAGCAAAAAAAAATCTAATTCGCCTTTTGTATCAAAAGATTGAACAAACCACTGGCATTACTCCTCAAGATCTTGAAATCACCATTTTTGAAACTCCCAAATGTAATTGGGGTGTACGCGGTATCCCTGGCGATGAACTTAGACTTAACTATCAGGTAGATATATAGCAATTAATAAAAGACCAACTTATAAGCAGTTAGGCATGATTAAACTCAAAACCGATTCTTCATTTCGCGAATTCGACCAAATACCCCCGCTGGCTCATTAATTTTTGCCGTGGCTTGTAAAGCAGGTTGATCCCAGCGCAAGAAGGGATTAGTTAGTTTTTCCGTTCCTAGTAGAGAGGGAATAGTTGCAAGTCCGACATTTCTTGCCTCTTGCACTGAGCGATATCTCCCTTGCAAATCTACATTTTCACTGTCTACCGTTAAAGCAAATTTGAGATTATTTAGGGTATATTCATGGGCGCACCACACACGAGTATTATCGGGAAGCTGACGTAGTTTACTAATCGACTCAACCATCTGAGCAGGAGTTCCTTCAAATAGCCTGCCACAACCTCCTGCAAAAATTGTGTCACCACAAAATAATTCTCCTATTTCCTGGGATGTCGTCGGCGGAAAATAATAAGCGATATGAGCGCGAGTATGTCCTGGAACAAAGAATACTTGACCTGTTCTATGGGCAAATTGTACTGTGTCACCCTCTTTAAGGTAAACCTGTTGATGTGGTATCCTGCCTCTATCTTCCGCTCCGCCATAAACGCAAAGTTGGGGAAAATGCTGAACGAGCCGATTATTTCCGCCAACGTGATCCGAATGATGATGAGTATTAAAAATAGCGATCAACTGAGCATCAATTTCAGCTAGGTAGTCAATTACAGGTTGAGCTAGTGCAGGATCGACGACGGCAGCTAATTTTTGCTCAATATCGGCTAAAACAAAAATATAATTGTCCGACAGAACGGGAATGCGTTTAATTTCCATTTGAAGATCATTTCTATTGATATATATATGACGCTTTTTATTCTACAGACTTAATTCCGATAAGGTTTATTACCTTAACAGCCCTAGCTGTCGCTCTAAGCAATAAAAGTACCCGTATCGGGGGGAATATCTTGCCAACGTCCATCCCCAACTGCTCTTACTGCTTCTTTGAGACTTACATCCCCTGTATATATTGCCTTGCCAACAATTACTCCTGTTACCCCAATTGATTCTAGGCTAATTAGACTTAATAAATCGGTTAAAGAACTTACCCCTCCCGAAGCAATTACGGGAATATCAATTGATTCAGCCAACTCGCGTAAAGCTGCCATATTCGGACCAGATAATGTGCCATCACGATGAATATCCGTATAGATTATTGCCGCTACACCTTGTTGCGCCATTCGTTGAGCTAAGTCTATGGCTGCCACTTCTGAAGTTTCTAACCAACCTCTAGTAGCTACCATGCCGTTACGGGCATCGATGCCAACCACAATTTGTTGAGGAAACTCCCGACATAATTCTGTAACTAATTCTGGGTTTTCCACGGCTACTGTACCCAAAATAGCCTGCTGTACCCCAGTTTTGAGTAATCTAGCTACCCCTAAGCGATCGCGCAATCCCCCTCCTACCTGGACAGGAATATCGATCGCTCTGGCGATCGCCTCAATCACCGCTAAGTTAATCGACTTACCTTCTTTTGCCCCATCCAAATCTACTACGTGAAGTCTGGTTGCACCTTCTGCTGCCCACTGCCGAGCAACTTCTACAGGATTATCGTTAAAAATTGAAGCTTGTTGATAGTCACCCTGATAAAGGCGAACACATTTGCCATCTAATAGATCTATTGCAGGGATAACTTCCATTATTACTTACTACTTATTACTGGTGGGCATTATTGAGAGAAACTGCTCTTGATTACGATTTTTACATTGCCCACCCTACATTACTTATTACTTATTATGAACAGAAGTATTACCAGGCGCGGGAATAAATTTTTTCTGCCCAAAGTTGGACAGATTCAGAAAACAGGGAATGATAATTTTGTAGTTCGATATTATTCATCCCCATCCGTCTTGCCTTGTCAAATAAAGTTAAAAGCGATCCCATTGCCTCTTCGGCTGCACCAGAGGTTTCAGGAGATACCTTGAGCAAAGATTCTAATTCTTTTTTGAGAGGAATTAGAGATTCGCCGCTAGAAGTAGAAAAAGACCGAACAGCAACTGGTTCTTCTGTTTCTTCGGATAATAACTGACCTTCGGGAGGAATATAGGTATGAGTGCGAGCATCATAAGCCAGAACATTTCCCGTTTCAACATTGTAAATCCAGGCATAAATCTTGAGCCTTCCCTGGTGCAGCCTAGCTCTAATTATGGGGTAGGTTTTGAGATTGTCTATCTGAATTAAAACATTCTCTGCCACCAAGACTTCAACCAGGTCGTCTCCCTTGTAGTGAGGATAATTTTCTTCCACTAAGCGGCGAGTAGATTCTGCATGTTTAAGCCAATCGTAAACTAGAGGCATATCTTTTTGCAGCTTATTCAATTTAAGCAATCCTTTCATTGCCCCGCAGTTGGAATGTCCACAGACAACTACCTGTTCAATACCTAAAGCACTGATGGCATACTCAATTGTTCCCCCCTCTCCGCCATTTGCTGCACCATAGGGAGGAATAATGTTGCCTGCATTGCGAATCACAAATAGTTCACCAACCCCAGTATTGGTGATTAGGTTGGGATCGACTCTAGAATCAGAACAGGCAACAAATAGAACTCTAGGCTTTTGACCATGAGCAAGTTGTTCTAATAACTCCTGATGACTACTAACGTAAGTCTTCCTAAACTTATCAATACCGCGAATTAGCTTTTTCACTGTGACCTATCTGCAAGAAAATTGAAAACTCCAATTTCTATTATCTGATACAAAGTTAAAAAGGTTAAATCGATTTCAGAAAATAATCAGTTAACTAAATAATTAATTACGGAGAGGGAGGGATTCGAACCCTCGAACAAGTCACCCCGTTACAGCATTTCCAGTGCTGCGCCTTCGACCACTCGGCCACCTCTCCAGATGACTCACGAGTTTTAATTATACATGGTTAGTTGTTACTGTCAAAGCTGCTCTTGCCATAATTTCCAGAATTCTTTTTACTGTAGACTACAGATCGGATAATTTAAACTACATTTAAGCAGCAATTCTTAATTAAATGACTAAAACTTATACCGTTAAAATTCGCGATCGCGCCACAGGCAAACAGCACTCTGTCCAAGTTCCTGAAGATCGATACATTTTGCAAACTGCCGAACAGCAAGGCGCTAAATTACCATTTTTGTGTCGTAATGGTGCTTGTACTAGCTGCGCAGTCAAGGTTATTTCAGGGAAACTAGCTCAACCCGAAGCAATGGGACTGTCTCCCAAACTGAAAGAAAAAGGTTATGCTCTACTATGCGTCAGCTATCCCTGTTCTGATTTGGAAGTAGAAACTCAAGATGAAGATGAAGTGTATCAAATGCAGTTTGGTCGCTATTTTGCCAGAGGTCGGGTTAGATTTGGTTTACCTTTAGATGAAGATTAGTGATTGCTAATTACTAATTACTAAGATGAGCAAGATAAAACTTCTGATTGCCAGTTTGTGTCTGATATTGCTGTTTGGCTGTAGTTCTCAACCTAAAAGAGAAAACCTGCTATTGGGGGAAGTAATCCGAGTGGTTAGCGGTCAAACTGTTGAAGTGAGGTTAACAGGAACTGCCGAAATTACCAAAATAAGAATTATCGGCATTGATGCTCCCGATCTGGGTCAATCTCCTTGGGGAGAGGCGGCAAAAAAGAAACTGAGTGAGTTAATCATCGGCTCATCGATATTAATTGAGTCAGAAAGTGAGCAACAAGATCCCTATAACCGTCTAAATGCTCATCTTTGGCAAGATAAAACTTTGATTAGTCAACAGTTAGTCAAGACAGGATGTGTACTGGTAAACGAAAGATATCCCCATCAATATAGTAAGCTGATGTCGGAGTCTCAAGAATATGCTCGACTGATGGGTTACGGAATCTGGAACCCAAAGCAGGCAATGCGCTACACTCCTAGTCAATTTCGTTCAATGAATCCCCAATAAATAATGACTCAACCTGCCGCCGAACAACTACAGCTTTTTTTGGATGTCGCTACTGAATCAGTCCTAGCTGCGGGAGCAGTGCTAAAAGAACGCTGGGGTAAATTAACCAATATTCAAGAAAAAGGTCGTCCAGGAGATCTGGTAACAGAAGCTGATAAGTTAGCCGAAGCAGAAGTCTTAAAAGTACTCAAACGCCATCTGCCAGAGCATCAAATCTTGGCTGAAGAGTCAGGAGCATTGGGTAATGCTGAGAGCGAGTATCTTTGGGCGATCGACCCTTTAGATGGTACGACTAATTATGCTCACGGCTTACCCTTAGCCGCAACTTCCGTTGGTTTGATAATTGATGGAGTTCCTACCGTGGGTGCTGTTTATAATCCTTTTAGTGAAGAGCTATTTCGTGCTGCAACAGGATTAGGTGCAACCTGCAACCGCCGTAAAATTGAGGTTTCTCAAACTAAAGAATTGAGTAAAAGCCTTTTAATTACTGGCTTTGCCTATGATCGCCGAGAAACTAACGACAACAACTATGCTGAATTTTGTCATCTAACTCATTTAACCCAAGGAGTACGCCGTCTGGGGTGCGCTTCAATGGATTTAGCAGGGGTTGCCTGCGGTAGATTAGATGGCTACTGGGAAAGGGGTATTCAACCCTGGGATATGGCGGCAGGAATTGTGATTTTACGCGAGGCTGGTGGCAAAGTAACCGCTTATGACGGCAGTCCTTTAGATATTGCTTCTGGGCGAATTTTGGCAACCAACAGTAAAATTCATGATGCCTTAAGCAAAGCTCTGGCGGAAACTCCTGCTCTAGCAGAATGGCAATCATAATCCAGTTGAATTTAATTAAGAATGCTTGAATTTTTCTTAAACTGCTTTATGTAGTTGATTTTGTATTATAGAATTGCCTTATTATCCAAAGTGATAACTATTGAGGGGCAGGTGGTCAAACAAAAGTAATTGCTTTGCTGGGTATAAGCTTGTGCTGAACAACCCACTACGATAACCGAGCAACCTGTGTATACAATTTACCTAGGAAAAATATGAAATTCTCTCTGCCTGTAAAGCTTGCGACGATAGCGACTGTAGGAGCAAGTGCGATCGCGCCATTTCAAGCAGCCAGTGCTGCCGAATTTGATGAGTTTGCCGTAGACCAAAGCCAATTTGTCGCAGTTGCAGTTCCCTACAACTATAGAAGATACAAGCTAGCAATTATCGAGCAAGTTCCTGGGCAGCAATCCTGCTGGAATGAATCTGGTAGTAGCCCTACTACAGTAGATTTATTACTCCTGAATTTTGACCATACTAATAGTTGTCGTAAAGCAGTTGATACCAATGGTTATTCTTTGAGATATAACGGCAATGACGATAAAGTTGAATACACTCTAAACTTGATCGAAAATGCTGGTCAGCTTCAGCTGATTGCCGACCATACAGATCCAAGCCAGAATGATTTAATTATTGGCAGCACTAACGGTATCACTGAAGCGCCAATGAAAATTGAGCTAAATCCTGATTGGCAGTTTACGAAGCGTCTTTATCAAGGTAGTGCGATTCAGCATATTTATATGAGCAACAACCCAAATCCGCAAGTATTAGAGAATGTGGCAACTCTCCCTGTTACCAATGATCCAGTAAATCCCAATTCTTCCCAGTCCCCTGCTTCACCTCAACAACAGCCCCAGCCTCAGCAACAGCCAGTTGCCACTCAAACTCCTACCAGTCAGACTCCTGAAGCTACCGTAGAAGGTTTAATCACCAATATTCTAACCCCCTTAAGTAAAGCAGTTTATGCAACTTACAATAGCTTGTTTGATTCTAGTTCTAGCAGCCCTTAAATCTTTTTGGGTATTTGGCATATTGGCAATAGTATAACCCTTTAATTCTCCAATAATTTCGTCAACATTGATTGATTAAACCTGAAGTTTTCTAGTAAAAGCTTCAGGTTTTTTTTGCTACAGGACATTAATTAGAAAAATCGCCTGACTATTGACTGATTGTTACCAGACTGTTAGAAATATTGATCGAAATTATCTGTTAGTTCCTCTAGAGTTCAGGGAACTATATTAATACAGCTATTATCCTAAGTTGACATTTTTACAGCCAAGATTACGCCTGAGCGCTGATAATTTATATTTTTATTTCCTATGTCTTTTGCGATCAAACACGGACTTTTTAAGCTTAATATAACCGATCATCATGCAATATTGGGCGTATCGCTAGACGCAGAACCAAAGCAAATTCGCTTACAATATTTGAAAATTGCTCAAAAACTTCATCCCGACAAATGTCGTTTAGATACAGCTGGGATGAAAATAGCTGGAGACATTTTATCGAAATTAGTCAATCCTGCTTATGAACAACTGTCACGAAAAAATGCTTTTGCTGAACATCAACTTATTCTAACTCAAATTGGCAAACGTCTAGCAGAAAACAAGGATAAAATTTCGGTCAGAAGTCAAACAGCTCGAGAGTTATTAAATGCCGTGGGAAGTGCTGAATTACTTTATCCTAAGTTATTAAAAAACCTGACTGCCGAACAGTATAAATGTTTAGAAAGAGCTACAGCAGAAATTGAAGTAATTAGCGAATTAAATATGATTTATTTAATGCTTCAAGGCGATCGCGCTGTCAATCGCAGGGTAAGTCAAACGAATTCCAAACCAGATCGGGAAAAAGTAGCCCAAAAAACAATCGAAGTTCAAAGTAAAACAACAGTAACTCAAGCCTCTGTTCCTCCAGCGATCGCTAAAGTAGAGGAGCCAGCTATAGAATCTAGAGTCACTACTTTTGTCAACCGCGCTCAACAATATATATCTAGAGGAGAATTCGATCAGGCGATTCAGGAGTTGAAAGATGCTTTGAGAATCGATCCAAATCACGGTGTTGCCCATGCTGTAATGGGCAGAGCATATCTCCACAAAAAACAGCTAACTATGGCAAAAGTCCATATTGGCAAAGCGTTCCAAGCCGATCCCCACAGTCAAATTGTCATGGACAGTAAAAAAGCGCTGGATAAACTAACCAGAGTAAATGATAAATCTAAAACATCCAATCCCAGTAACGCTGGCAAATCTCCTCACAAAAATAGCAACTCAGGTAACAGTGGTTTCTTTAGTGGATTTTTTGGGTCGAAAAAAAAGTAAGATTACACAAGTAGATATTGCTAGCAATATCTATGTCAAGTAACACCAGACTACACCAGATATCTTCTGAGGAGATTCTCGCTCTGGTTTATTGACTTGCAAAACTCTTAACTTACTGGAAATGATTTATCAACCACCTGCGGGAGCAAGAGACTTACTGCCTTTAGAAGTGGAGCAAAAACGCTGGATTAACGATCGCCTCCAGCACAGATTTCAAACTTGGGGCTATCAAAGAATTGTCACCTCTACTCTTGAATGGTTGGAGACTTTGACAGCAGGTGGAGCAATTCAGCCAGACAAAGTGATTCAGCTACGCGATAATGGAGAAAATTCTCTAGGCTTACGTCCTGAACTTACGGCTTCCATTGCCCGTGCCGCAGTTACCAGAATGGCAGGTAATACAAGCCCTCAACGCCTTTGCTACCGTGCCAATGTGTTTCGCAATGCCTCTGGGGGTCATCATGGACGACAGCTAGAGTTTCATCAAGCAGGGGTTGAACTGCTGTTTGCGGGGGGAGTCTTAGCCGATGCGGAAATCATCTTATTGTTAACCGAATGTCTAGCTGATTTGGGTATACCAGATTGGTCGATTTTACTCGGAGAAGCTGGACTGACGCGATCGCTTTTGGCGGTTTTTCCCGCAGCAATTCGCCAGCAGGTACGTACCTGTATTGCTAATCTAGACCGCATTACCCTCGAAAGTCTAGAGTTGTCAGCAGATTTAAAAACCCAAGCTATGATGCTGTTTGATCTTAGGGGCAAGCCAGAAGAAGTATTAAGCAAAATATCTCCGCTAAATTTAGATGATGAGGCTAGAGCAACAGTAAACAATCTTAAATCACTGATTGAATTACTCAACAGTAGTTCACCAAAACCTCTACCCCTCACATTAGATCTGAGTCTGCTGCAAACTTTCGATTACTACACGGGCATTGTGTTTAAAGCAGTAAGTTTTCAGGATCACCAGTCCTATGTTTTAGCAGAAGGAGGGCGTTACGATCGGTTACTGGGACTATACGATCCTCAAGGCAAAACATCCCCAGGAATTGGTTTTTCTCTTTCCATCGAAGATTTGCACTCCTGTTTATTATCAACTAACGTCTTGCCCAAGCAATCCCCTAGCAGTGATTGCTTGGTTGTACCGATGAGCCAAGCAAAAGAAGTAGAAGCTATGGCGTTAAACTATGCTCGTCGGCTAAGAACCAATAATTCCCTCAAGGTTGAACTAGAATTGGGCGATCGTTCGGAAGCGGCAATTAAGCAATATGCTCAAACCTGTCGCATCAAGCAATTAGTCTGGATCGAAACTGATGGCAGTCCTAGAGTTGAAAATTTGGCTTGATTTTATTTGTTTGAGTAGGGTTTGATCTCAATTGTCAAAAATACCCTTGCTATAAATTGACTGTTTACTGTATCATTAGTGATTGTGGTCAAAACTGGCAAATCTCACACTATTATAGATATAAAGTCTAATCATCCCCCAGTCTAAAAATTACTGATAGTAAGCAAAGACTAAATAAGAGAGTTTTCACTGTGTAACAGCAAAAAACAACCTTGTTATGGGGCTAGTGAGAAATTTTATAGGATTTGCTACCTCCTCAAGAAACTAATGAAAGCTGATTTTCGTTAAGTCTTAGAGGGTCAAGGTAACTTTAAAAGTTAGCGACGGCAAAAGCACATAGCCAAAGCTGTTCTAACTGTAAATCTTAGAAAACAAAATTATATATTTGCTGCTGGACATTATGGTTAACTAGATTTCTCTAGGTTTTGACCTAATGGCTATTTTCGTCAGTAGTTGGAGTTACGTCTTGATAGGGCAGTAATCTGCGGTAAATGTATGTCAGCCAAAAACTAATTAAGGCTGGCTTATTCTGTTGCAATATTTAGTGAGGTTCAAATTCGTGTCTGTCGGTATTCTTGGCACTAAATTAGGCATGACCCAGATCTTCGATCAAGAATCTGGTAATGCAATTCCCGTTACTGTGGTTCAAGCTGGACCATGCGTGATAACACAAATTAAGACTAAAGAGACGGATGGTTATAATTCCATTCAGATTGGCTACGGTGAAGTTAAAGAGAAAGCTTTATCCAAACCCGAACTCGGTCATTTAAGCAAAGCAGGAGCAACTCCTGTCCGTCATCTGAAAGAGTATCGTCTTGAAGATACAGGAAGCTACGAACTGGGAAAAGCTCTAGACTTAGCGGAAATTTTTAATACAGAAACTACGGTGGATGTCAGCGGTAAGACCATGGGACGTGGTTTTGCTGGATATCATAAGCGTCATAACTTTCATCGTGGCTTGATGAGTCACGGTTCTAAAAGTCATCGTGCGCCTGGTTCTACTGGTGCTGGTACTACTCCTGGTCGTACTTATCCTGGGAAGAAAATGGCTGGACGTTACGGCGGTAAGCAGGTAACTACTCGCAAGCTGAAGGTTGTCAGAGTCGATGCAGAACAGAATTTATTACTAATCAAAGGGGCAATTCCTGGTAAGCCTGGATCTCTTCTTAGTATTTCTCCCAGCAACATCGTAGGACAGAAATAACAGCTCATTAGTTATTGAAAAAATAGACAAGCAGATAACAAATAGCCATGGTTAATTGTGTAGTAAAAAATTGGCAGGGAGAAGATGCAGGCGAGGCATCTTTTGAGCTAAAAATAGCCAAGCCAGAAAACGCGGAACATATTGTACATCGTGCGGCAGTTCGTCAGCTTAATAACGCTCGTCAAGGGACAGCATCGACCAAAACTCGTGCAGAAGTTCGCGGCGGTGGTCGCAAGCCCTGGAGACAAAAAGGGACTGGTCGCGCCCGCGCTGGTTCGATTCGTTCTCCTCTATGGCGTGGTGGTGGTGTCATCTTTGGACCAAAACCCAGAGACTATAGCACCAAGATGAATCGTAAGGAAAGACGCTTGGCGTTAAGAACAGCCTTCAGTTCTCGTGTTGAGGACATGATAGTCGTCGAAAACTTCGGTGCCGAACTAGACCGTCCCAAAACTAAAGAGGTAATTGCAGCATTAGGACGTTGGGGAATTGGTAAGGAAGATAAAGTGTTGTTGATTCTTAAAGAAGTTTCTGACAACGTGAATTTATCTACCCGCAATCTCGCCAAAGTCAAAATGATTAAGGCGACTAACCTTAATGTAGTTGATGTACTGCACGCCAATAAACTCGTAGTCTCGAAAGACGCGCTAGAACAGATTCAGGAGGTTTACGGTGACTAAATATAGAGAGAGAGATTTAGCTGACTTAATCCTCAAGCCGATTATTACTGAGAAAGGTACAGTTCAAATGGAGCTGGGTAAGTATGTGTTTGATGTCTTGCCAAAAGCTACTAAACCTGATGTCAGAGCAGCAATTGAAAGCTTGTTTGATGTAACTGTGGTCAAGGTGAACACCTTGACTCTACCCCGCAAAAAACGCCGTGTCGGTAAATTTGTCGGCTATAAAGCTCAATATAAAAGAGCAATTGTTACCTTGAAAGAAGGGGATTCAATCGCTTTATTTCCCGATGTATAACTAACCAACGGTCGGAGATTACTTCGTCGTCTTAAGGCGAAGCAATCTCTGACTCCCACTCGAAAAAGCTAAGCAGAGCAAATTATGGGTACTCGTTCATTTAAGCCATACACTCCAGGGACGCGCCAAGCCGTAGTCCCCGACTTTTCAGAAATTACCAAGAGTAAGCCAGAAAAGTCCCTAACTAAATATAAGCACCGTAAAAAGGGTCGCAATAACCGTGGGGTAATCACTAGCCGTCGTCGCGGTGGCGGGCATAAGCGTCTTTACCGCATTATCGACTTCAAGCGGGACAAGCGCAATATTCAGGCTGAGGTGATTGCGATCGAATACGATCCTAACCGTAATGCCCGTATCGCCTTGGTTCAGTATGAGGATGGCGAAAAACGCTATATCCTTGCCGCAGTTGGTATGAAAGTTGGTACGCCAATTATCGCTAGTGAAGATGCGCCAATTGAGGTAGGAAATGCCTTACCTTTAAGTAAAATGCCATTGGGTGAAACAGTTCATAATGTGGAATTAGTAGCGGGCAAAGGGGGACAAATTGTTAGAGCTGCTGGAGCTGCCGCTAAAGTAATGGCAAAAGAAGGCGACTATGTAACTATTGGTCTTCCCTCGAAAGAAGTAAGAATGATCCGCAAAGAATGTTATGCCACTATCGGACAGGTGGGTAACGTTGAACATCGTAACTTGAAATTAGGTAAAGCTGGTAAGATGCGCCACCTTGGCAGAAGACCTGAAGTTCGTGGCAGTGCGATGAATCCCTGCGATCACCCCCATGGAGGTGGTGAAGGACGCGCTCCTATCGGTAGAAGTGGTCCTGTGTCACCTTGGGGTAAACCAGCCTTGGGTAAGAAAACTCGCAAGAAAAATAAGCCCAGCAACAGGTTAATTGTCCGTCGTCGTCGTTAATTCATCATCGTTCTTAAAAGAGTTGATCTATAAATTATGAGTCGTTCTTTAAAAAAGGGACCCTTCATCGCTGACAGCCTCCTCAAGAAAATTGAAAGGTTGAACGCCAATAACAAAAAAGAAGTTATCAAAACTTGGTCTAGAGCCTCCACCATTTTGCCCTTGATGGTCGGACATACCATTGCCGTACACAATGGTCGCCAGCACATTCCTGTGTTTGTTAGCGATCAGATGGTCGGACACAAACTTGGAGAATTTGCTCCTACCCGTACCTTTAGGGGTCATGCTAAAGGCGACAAAAAAGGGAGACGCTAGATCGTACATACTACTATGGCAATAGATACAAGTAACGAAGTAAAGGCGATCGCCAGATATATCCGAATGTCTCCTTTTAAGGTCAGACGGGTCTTGGACCAAATTCGCGGTCGTCAATATAGAGAAGCTCTAATCATTTTAGAGTTTATGCCCTATAAATCCTGTGACCCAATTTTAAAAGCATTGCGGTCAGCAGTAGCAAACGCAGAACACAACAATGGCTTAGATCCTGCAACTTTGGTCGTTAGCAAAGCCTTTGCAGACGGTGGTCCTGTTCTCAAACGTTATCGTCCGCGAGCGCAAGGTAGAGCTTATCAAATCCGTAAGCCAACCTGTCATATTACTGTGGCTGTTGCGCCAGAAGTAACCGATTAAAATCTTTATTTGCAGAATTTAATTACTATACGAGGAAACATTTGTGGGACAGAAGATACACCCAACAGGCTTTCGTTTGGGAGTCACCAAAGAACACCAGTCTTGCTGGTACGCCGATACTAAACGTTATCCCGAACTACTACAGGAAGATCGTCTAATTAGAGAGTACGTTAACAAAGAGTTGGGAAATGCAGGCATTTCTCAAGTCAAGATTGAGCGTAAGGCGGATCAAATTGATTTAGCCATTCATACTGCTAGACCAGGTGTAGTAGTAGGTCGTGGTGGTTCGGGAATTGAAAAATTACGTACTGAACTACAGGAAAAAGTTGGTAACAATCGTCAAATCCGTATCAATGTAATTGAGGTGCCTCGCGTTGATGCTGATGCAGCTTTAATCGCTGAGTATATTTGTCAACAGCTTGAGCGTCGCGTTTCTTTCCGTCGGGTTGTGCGCCAGGCAATTCAAAGAGCGCAACGTGCCGAAGTTTTGGGCATCAAAATCCAGGTCAGCGGACGCTTAAATGGTGCTGAAATTGCTCGTACAGAATGGGTTAGGGAAGGTCGAGTCCCGCTGCACACCCTAAGAGCCGATATTGATTATTCATACCGCACTGCCTTAACTATCTACGGGATTTTGGGGGTAAAAGTTTGGGTATTCAAAGGCGAAATTATTCCAGGACAAGAGGAAGTGCCTGCTCCTACCCAAGCTCCTCGTCGTCAACGCCGTCGTCAGAAATTTGACGATCGCTCAGAATAAATACATAACAAGACTGTTTGCAAAATATACTATTATGCTTAGTCCCAGAAGAACGAAATATCGTAAGCAACATCGTGGTCGCCTAAGAGGTATGGCTTATCGTGGCAATACCCTGAACTTCGGTGATTATGCGCTACAGGCGATTGAACCCTCCTGGATCACTGCTCGCCAAATTGAAGCTGCTCGTCGAGCGATGACCCGCTACGTTAAGCGGGGTGGAAAAATCTGGATCAGGATTTTCCCCGATAAACCTGTTACCATGCGTCCTGCGGAAACTAGAATGGGTTCTGGTAAAGGTTCTCCTGAATTTTGGGTCGCAGTGGTCAAGCCAGGCAGAATCATGTTTGAAATGGCTGGTGTATCTGAAGAAGTGGCAAAAGAAGCAATGCGTCTGGCTGCCCAGAAACTACCGATCAAGACAAAATTTATTACTCGCGATGAGGATTATAAATAATGGCTTTACCAAAAATCGAAGATGCCAGAAAATTGGGGGTTGACGAACTGGCGGAAGAAATTCTCGCAGTCAAGCGAGAGTTATTTCAGCTAAGGCTTGAGCAAGCAACTCGTCGTTTAGAAAAACCTCATCTATTTAAGCACGCCAAACATCGCATGGCTCAATTACTTACTGTAGAACGCGAGCGTGAAATCGCTGCTGCAAAAGGAGAATAAATTATGGCAGTAAAAGAAAGAGTTGGAGAAGTGGTTAGCGACAAAATGGATAAAACTATTGTCGTAGCTATTGAAAACCGTTCTCCTCACCCTAAGTACGGCAAAATCGTCGTCCGAACCAAAAAATACAAAGTGCATGACGCAGAAAACCAGTGCAAAATTGGCGACCGCGTGCGGATCAGCGAAACTCGTCCCTTAAGCAAAACTAAACGCTGGAAGGTCGAAGAAATTATTGAATCCAGAAAAGCATAATTAATATTTTATCTATCAACCAAATTTCCTCGGTCGAAGTGACAAAATGATTCAACAACAGACCTATTTAAATGTCGCCGATAATAGCGGCGCACGTAAGCTGATGTGTTTACGGGTAATTGGTAAAGGAAACAGCCCCTATGCCTTTATCGGTGATGTCGTCGTCGCTGTAGTTAAAGATGCTTTGCCCAATATGGGTGTCAAAAAATCTGAAGTAGTTAAAGCGGTAATCGTCCGCACCAAGCAGGCGGTAAGTCGTCCTAGCGGGATGAGTATTCGCTTTGATGATAATGCTGCGGTAATTATCAACGAACAGGGCAATCCACGAGGTACTCGCGTCTTTGGTCCCGTGGCTAGAGAATTGAGAGACCGCAACTTTACGAAGATTGTCTCTTTAGCTCCAGAGGTAATATAAATGGCAAACAGCAAAAAAGCGACCGGTCGCTATAGAATGCACGTCAAAAAAGGAGATACCATTCAAGTTATCTCTGGACGAGATAAAGGCAAAGTTGGCGAAATAACCACAGTAAATCCCAAGACCAGCCAAGTGATTGTGGAGGGGGTCAACGTACGTACCAAGCACGTTAAACCGCAACAGGAAGGAGAATCAGGGCAGATTGTAACTTTTGAAGCTCCGATTCATAGCTCTAACGTTATGCTTTATTCCACCAAAGAAAAAACCGTAAGTCGTGTGGGCTATACCTTTACCGATGAAGGTCGTAAGGTGCGAATGTTGCGAAAAACAGGTGAGATTATTGACTAATTTCAGCAACAATAGCTTAATAATTCATCAATTCATCGTCTCCTGACCAAGCCCAGGAAAGTAAAATAATTATGCCAAAACCACTTAAAACCAGATATTTAGAAGATATCGTCCCCAAGCTGACGGAACAGTTTAGCTTCAGAAACGTTCACGAGGTTCCCAAAGTAGTCAAAATCGTGATCAATCGCGGTTTAGGAGAGGCATCGCAAAATGCCAAAGCTTTAGAATCTTCAATTAATGAAATGATGGTAATTACCGGACAAAAGCCTGTAGTTACCAGAGCTAAAAAAGCGATCGCTGGGTTTAAAATCCGTCAAGGAATGCCTGTGGGTCTTATGGTTACTCTGCGTGGCGACAAAATGTATGCCTTTCTTGATCGACTAATTGCCTTAGCTTTACCTCGAATTCGTGACTTTCGTGGGATTAGCCCTAAAAGTTTTGATGGTCGCGGCAACTACAGTTTAGGTGTTCGGGAGCAGCTAATGTTTCCTGAGATTGACTACGATAGCATCGATCAAATTAGAGGAATGGATATTTCGATCGTCACTTCCGCAACTAATGATGAAGCAGGACGAGCTTTACTCAAAGAAATGGGAATGCCGTTCCGCGACAATTAACCTTATCTGCGTATCTAACAATAACAATAGGAAATAATGGCAGCAACCGATACTATTTCAGATATGCTGACCCGCATCCGTAATGCCTGCATGGTCAAGCATCAAACCACCCAAGTTCCTTCCACTCGCATGACTCGTGCCATTGCTCACGTTCTGCAAAGCGAAGGGTTTATCGAGAGTTTTGAAGAAACTGGGTCAGTACCTAAAAAATTTATTGAAATTTCTTTAAAGTATAAAGGTAGAAACCATCAACCAATCATTAGCACGCTTAAACGGGTGAGTAAGCCTGGACTTAGGGTTTATTCTCGCAAACAAGATATTCCCCGTGTCTTGGGCGGCATTGGGATTGCGATCGTCTCCACTTCTCGGGGAGTAATGACTGATAGAGAAGCTCGCAGTCAAGGAGTTGGCGGTGAGATACTTTGTTACGTCTGGTAATTTAACAGGAGTTAACTATGTCACGTATTGGCAAACTGCCGATTCCCATTCCCGATAAGGTCAGCGCGACCATCTCAGGACAGCACGTCACAATTAAAGGGCCTAAAGGTACCTTAGAGAGAGAAATCCCTCAGCCAATTGAAATCAAGCAAGAAGGAGATAACTTAGTTGTTAATCCAACCAATGGCTCTCGTCTTGGTCGTCAACGTCATGGTCTATGCCGAACTTTAGTGGCAAACATGGTAGACGGTGTGTCCCAAGGATTTCAAAAACGGTTGTCAATTCAAGGTGTTGGTTATAGGGCGCAGGCTCAAGGCAAAAAGCTAACTTTGAACGTTGGTTACAGTAAGCCTGTAGAGATGGAGATGCCAGAAGGTATTGATGTCGCTGTAGAAAATAAAAATACTGAGGTCATTATTAGTGGCATCAGCAAAGAAATAGTTGGTAATGTAGCCGCTCGCGTTAGAGCAGTTAGACCTCCTGAACCATATAAAGGTAAAGGGATTCGCTATTTTGATGAGCAGGTAAGACGCAAAGCTGGTAAGACAGGTAAGTAGAAATTATGAAGCTTTCACGCAAAGAATCAGTAAAACGCCGTCATCGACGGGTTCGCAAAAAAGTCAGCGGTACTCCCGAACGCCCTCGTTTATGTGTATTCCGCTCCAATAATCATATCTATGTCCAAGTAATAGATGATGTGGCACAGGAAACTGTCGCTGCTGCATCAGACTTTAATACAGCAACAAAAGGTTCAACCTGCGCGGTTTCTGCTGAAGTTGGCAAGCTGATTGCTCAAAGAGCTTTAGAAAAAGGGATCGCTAAAGTAGTATTTGACCGTGGTGGTAATCTTTATCATGGTCGAGTTAAAGCTTTGGCAGAAGCAGCCCGTGAAGCTGGACTAGATTTTTAGAGCAAAACATCAAGGATAATCATTATGGCTAAAGCTAATAATAAATCGCGCAAGAAAGGACGCGCTAAGGATAAAGACTCTGCCTGGCAAGAAAGGGTAGTACAGATTCGTCGAGTTAGTAAGGTAGTTAAGGGTGGTAAGAAACTTAGCTTCCGAGCGATCGTCGTGGTAGGAAATGAAAAAGGACAGGTGGGCGTAGGGGTAGGTAAAGCTGCTGACGTGATCGGTGCAGTTCGTAAAGGTGTTGCTGATGCCAAGAAACAGCTGGTAGAGGTATCTCTAACCAAAGCCAGTTCTATTGTTCATGTTACCAATGGTATTGCTGGTGGTGCTAAAGTCTTTATGCGTCCTGCTGCTCCTGGTACTGGAGTAATTGCTGGTGGTGCGGTACGTACTGTACTTGAACTGGCTGGAGTCAAAAATATTTTGGCAAAACAGTTAGGTTCTAATAGTCCTTTGAACAATGCTAGAGCAGCAGTTGATGCTTTGGCTAGTCTTCGTACTTTCGGTGAAGTAGCAAGGGAGAGAAATATTCCCATTGAACAGTTGTATGCCTAGCTCATTAAACATTGAACAACAATGATTAAATAACAATGAAACTAGAAAATCTTAGTCCCAAAGAAGGATCGAAAAGGCGCAAGCGTAGAGTTGGTCGTGGTATTGCAGCGGGTCAAGGAGCTAGCTGTGGTTTTGGTATGCGAGGTCAAAAGTCTCGGTCTGGTACTGGAACTAAAGCAGGTTTTGAAGGGGGTCAAATGCCCCTTTACCGACGAGTTCCTAAACTTAAGCACTTTACCCTAATCAATCAAAAGCATTTCACCATAATTAACGTTGAAGCTTTAGGTTCACTGCCTGCCAATACAGAGGTAAATTTAGAGTCTTTAATCGAAAACGGCATCGTTACTAGTAATGATGGCGCACTAAAAATCTTGGGTGATGGCGCGCTAACCGTAGCGCTAAAAGTTAAAGCCGCAGCATTTACTAAAAGTGCCAAGGAAAAAATCGAGGCTGCTGGTGGTAGTTGCGAAATTATTACAAAATAAGCGCCCAGCCCATTTGGTATATCATAAGTAGCATAGGTAGAAAAATAAATTTCAAATAAATTTATATAATATTTCTCCATAAACAACTTGTTTAATACCAAGCATATTAGAGGTACTGTATGGTTAGAGAAAAAAACCCATCGGCCCAAGAGACTTTCATGCAGATGGCTCAGGCTGCTGGTCTTAGAGGCAGGCTGTTGGTTACCATTGGTCTGTTGATTTTAGTCAGATTAGGGGTATTTATTCCCGTTCCTGGAATAGATCGCCAACTCTTTGGTGAGTTTATTGGTAATTCCAGTAATTCTTCAATCGTTGGATTTTTAGATATCTTTACTGGGGGCGGTATTTCGGCTTTAGGAATATTCGCTTTAGGAATCCTGCCCTTTATTAATGCTTCGATCATTATGCAGTTATTGGCAACCGCCATACCTAGCTTGGAAGATCTGCAAAAGAATGAAGGAGAAGCAGGAAGACGTAAGATATCACAGATTACTCGCTATGTTGCTTTGGGTGGAGCGATTATTCAGAGCTTCGGTATTACTTTAGGTCTGTTGGTAAATAATGGCATTATTGCTAAAAGCTTTTTTCCCATTGGAGAAACAGTATTAGCTTTAACTGCGGGGTCAATGTTTGTCATGTGGGTTTCGGAACTAATTACTGAAAAAGGAATTGGCAATGGAGCTTCACTACTAATTTTCGTCAATATTGTGGCTGTATTACCAAAAACTTTGGGAAATACGATTGAATATGCTCAAAGCGGCGGTCGAGAAGCGATCGCTCAAGTGGTAATTTTACTGCTCGTCTTTTTAACCATGATTGTGGGCATTGTCTTTATTCAAGAGGGAACTCGTCGTATTCCCATTATTTCTGCTCGCCGTCAGGTAGGTAGAAGGGTATACCGTGAAAGAAGTAATTATCTTCCCTTAAGATTAAATCAGGGAGGAGTAATGCCGATTATCTTTGCCTCTTCGGTTCTATTCTTACCAGCTCAGCTATTAGGCTTTTTACCTGGTAATGGTCCAGTCAAAGAGGTTTTTGCCAAAGTTGCGACGGCTATTCAACCAGGAAACTGGGCTTATGTATTAGTCTATTTAATTCTAATTTTGTTTTTTAGCTACTTCTATGCCTCTTTAATTGTCAACCCTGTTGATATGTCTCAGAACCTGAAGAAAATGGGCGCGTCTATCCCTGGAATTAGACCTGGAAAGACAACCAGTGCTTATCTAGAGAAAGTGCTAAATCGCTTAACTCTTTTAGGCGCAATTTTCTTGGGTTTAGTAGCCACAATCCCTACTTTGGTCGAAAGCGCAATTCCCGCAGGAACCACGGTTTTTAGCGGTTTTGGGGCAACATCTCTCCTGATTTTAGTTGGCGTGGCAATTGACACTGCCAAGCAAATTCAGACCTATGTGATTTCTCAGCGTTATGAGGGAATGGTCAAGCAGTAAAGCTGTTTAATCTGATAAATACATTTGAACACCAGCTTTCGATTCTTGGCTTGAGGCTTTGAGACTGTCAAGTTTAGGTAGTTTATTGATTAGCTAATAGCTAACCGTCAAGCGGTTTTACAATATGGTAAAGCGATTAATATTTTTAGGTCCTCCAGGTGCAGGTAAGGGAACTCAGGCTCAGATAATATCTGAAAATCACCAGATTCCTCACGTATCCACAGGAGACATTTTAAGGGCAGCAGTAGCTCAACAAACTCCTTTAGGCAAGCAGGCAAAGGACTATATGGATTGGGGTGAACTAGTTCCAGATGTTTTAATTTTGGGCTTAATTCAAGACCGTCTGTCCTATGATGACGCGGCAAACGGCTGGATACTTGATGGTTTCCCTCGTAACGTCAATCAAGCCGCCTTTCTAGAAGAGTTGTTAACTAAATTAGAGCAAAATGCTGACTGCGTTTTAAATCTTGAAGTGCCAGATGAAGTCTTAGTGTCCCGATTGCTGGAAAGAAAACGGAAAGATGATAATGAATCAACTATTCGCCGCCGTTTGGAGGTTTATCATCAGGATACGATACCAGTGATTGATTTCTATCAGGAAAAAGGAACTCTGAAAACTATTGATGGCGATCGCTCAATGGAAGAAGTGTCAAAGCAACTAAGTGAAGCTATTTCTTGAAGAGCATCAGGTTAAACAATGTTTACACTTGAAAAAATATTTGATGTTTGGTAAGTCAAAACAATAAACCAAGAAAACAAAAGTGCTGCAAAATTTCGGGCGGTTCAGCTAGCCCAGTAAACTAATAAATAGTGATTGCCGTTCATTATTTATTTAAGCAACGGAGGTCAAAATTGGCTAAACAAGACTTAATTGAAATGGAAGGGACTGTTACAGAATCTCTTCCCAATGCAATGTTTCGTGTTGACCTGGATAACGGCTTTAACGTTTTAGCGCATATTTCAGGTAAAATTCGACGCAATTACATCAAAATCTTACCAGGCGATCGCGTCAAGGTGGAGTTAACTCCTTATGACTTGACTAAGGGTAGGATTACTTATCGCCTCAAAAACAAGTGATTGGCAGTTAGACAATTGATTGACATTATTTGACACCAGTCCAAATTAATTTATATAATAATAGGCTTGCAATATGGCCAAAGTAAGGCATGAAAGTTAGACCATCAGTAAAAAGAATGTGCGAAAAGTGTCGTGTAATCAAAAGACGCGGCAGAGTAATGGTGATTTGTAGCAGTAATCCGAAGCACAAACAACGTCAAGGATAAGTGTCGCAGCCTCACCTAGGCAAATTTAAAAATTTAAATTTAGTCGAAATTAAATTTAGGTAAGAGAAGAGTAATCAGCAGTAATTAGGGAGCAAATAACGTGGCAAGGATTTCTGGCATAGATCTTCCCCGTGAAAAACGGGTGGAGATCGGGCTGACCTACATCTTTGGTGTAGGGTTATCGCGGGCGCAAAAAGCGATCGCCGCAACTGGAGTCGATCCAGATATTAGAGTTCGGGATTTATCCGATGAAGATGTAGCCAAACTCAGAGCTTACATTGAAGATAATTACCAGGTTGAAGGTGATTTAAGACGTTGGGAAGCGATGAATATCAAGCGCCTTGCTGATATCGGAACTTACCGTGGTCGTCGCCATCGCATGGGCTTACCCCTTCGTGGTCAAAGAACTCGCACCAATGCTCGTACCAGAAGAGGTAGAAGACTGACCGTTGCTGGTAAGAAGAAAGCTCCTGGTAAAAAGTAAACCGTAACAGCATATTAAAGCATAAAAACATTACAAAAAAAGTAACATGGCGCAACCAAAAAGAAGAAGTGGTGCGAAAAAATCCAAAAAGAACGTGCCGAATGGTGTGGCTCATATCCAGTCCACTTTTAACAATACCATTGTCACAATTTCTGATACTAGAGGAGATGTAATATCTTGGTCTTCAGCGGGAGCAAGCGGTTTCAAAGGGGCAAAGAAAGGAACCCCTTTTGCCGCACAGACAGCAGCCGATAGTGCTGGTCGTCGAGCAATGGATCAGGGTATGCGTCAGGTTGAGGTAATGGTAAGCGGTCCTGGTGCTGGTCGTGAAACTGCTATCCGAGCTTTGCAGGGGGTAGGCTTAGAGATCACGTTGATTCGCGATGTCACACCAATACCTCACAATGGTTGTCGTCCACCAAAACGACGCCGAGTATAACTTCAATCATCAATCATTTAGAGTTCGATTTATCCAATCGCTTGTCGAATAAGAGGGAGAGCAGCCTGTGGCGCAATTTCAAATTGAGTGTGTAGAGTCTAAAACCCTGAAAAACCAGCATCAGTATAGCAAATTTGTTTTAGAACCTTTAGATCGCGGTCAGGGAACTACCTTGGGTAATGCCTTAAGGAGAGTTCTATTATCCAACTTAGAAGGAGCCGCAGTCACCGCGATTCGTATTGGCGGCGGAATGGCAAAAGATGAAAGCAGACAGGAACATAAGTTTGGCTTTGCTACCCATGAGTTTGCCACGATTGAAGGGGTTAGAGAGGATGTTTTAGAGATTATCCTCAATATGAAGGAAATCGTCCTCAAAAGCTATACTAACCAGCCTCAGATTGGTCGTTTAGTTGCAACTGGTCCTGGTACCGTTACCGCTGCCCAGTTTGAACTACCTTCGGAAGTAGAGACGGTAGACTCCAACCAATATGTGGCTACGATCGCCGAAGGCACAAGTTTGGAAATGGAATTTAGGGTCGAAAAAGGTAAGGGTTATCGTGCTGTCGAACGCGGCAAAGAAGAAGGAAGTTCGTTAGATTTTCTACAAATCGATGCTGTGTTTATGCCTGTGATTAAGGTTAACTACACTGTAGAAGATGCCAGAGTAGATGGTTCGGGAATTCGCGAACGTTTGCTGATGGAGATTTGGACAAATGGCAGCATTAAGCCAGAAGAGGCATTGTCTCAAGCGGCAGGGATTGTAGTCGATTTGTTTAATCCTCTCAAAGACCTTACTTTGGAGCCGATTCAAGACGACTATGAAGTAGACGAAGACCCTACTAGCCAAATTCCGATTGAAGAATTGCAGTTATCGGTAAGAGCCTATAACTGTCTAAAACGAGCCCAAATTAACTCAGTCTCTGATTTACTTGACTACACTCAAGAAGACCTGTTAGAAATTAAAAATTTCGGACAAAAATCAGCAGACGAAGTAATTGAAGCTTTGCAACAACGCCTGGGCATTACCTTGGCACAAGAAAAATCAGGTAAGTAAATACAGCTAAATTAGTAACATAATCATGCGACATCGATGTAAAGTAAAAATGCTGGGGCTACCAGCCGACCAAAGAAAAGCTTTAATGCGTGCTTTGGCGACGGAAATTATCCGCCATGGTCAAATCAAAACTACTTTAATTCGCGCTAAAGCGGTGCGTAGCGAAGTAGATAAAATGATCACTCTGGCAAAAGATGGTTCTTTGGCTGCCAGAAGACAGGCTTTAGGCTACATCTACGATAAAGATTTGGTCAGTGAGCTGTTTAATGCAGTGGGCGAGCGTTATGGTCAGCGTAATGGTGGCTACACTCGCATTGTAAGAACCAAGCGCCGTCGCGGTGATAATGCTGAAATGGCAATTATCGAACTGGTTTAGCTGTAGGACTATCCATGAGAATAGCTTTGCTAATTCAATATTTAGGAACTAGCTTTCATGGCTGGCAAAAGCAACCAAATCAGGTGAGTGTCCAAGGCTACATTGAGGCAGCGATCGCCGATGTTACAGGTTATCCAGTTAATATCTATGGTGCGGGAAGAACTGATGCTGGGGTTCATGCTGCTGCCCAAGTGGCACACTTTGAGTATCTGGGACTCATACCTGCCCATAAATGGTCGAAAATTATTAATGCGAGATTGCCAGAGGGTATATTAGTAAGGGCTTCGGCTCCAGTTGATGATGATTGGCATGCTCGGTTTTCGGCTGTTTGGCGACGTTATCGCTATACAATTTATACTGATGAACGACCAAATGTATTTGTCAGCCAGACCTGCTGGCATTACTATCAACATGTATTGAGGGAATCCTTGATTCAGCAAGCTTTAGATCCTCTGCTGGGAGAACATAGTTTTGCTGCTTTTAAAAGATCTGGTTCCGACCGTCTTGATTCTCAAGTAGAAGTACAAACTGCTAAATGCTATCGTCAAGGAGCATTTGTTTATCTCGAAATTCAGGCTGATAGTTTTTTATACGGGATGGTGCGTTTACTAGTGGGAATGTTGGTAGAAGTAGGTATCGGAAAGCGATCGCCTGAGAACTTTACGGAGATTTGGCAAAATCGCCGTCGCGGGGAAGTAAAGTATTCTGCTCCTGCCAAAGGCTTATGTTTACTGAGAGTAGGCTATCCTGAATCACCTTTCACTCAATCTCTGTGGTTTGATACCCAGCCAGTTTTCCATCTAGCCAACTAAATCTCTTTATTTAAAGTAATTCACAAAATATTATCACGGAAGATGAATAAAACTCCCCTCCCAACCAAAGATACTCTAGACCAGAAATGGCACCTAATTGATGCCGAAGGGCAACGCCTAGGACGTTTAGCAGACACAAGAACTGAGTCAAGACGAC
>CAVRWR010000023.1:0-3410 GCA_963724445.1 uncultured cyanobacterium
TCTGGAATAGACAATCAGGGTTTACTTCTAATTGTCGAATTTTTCATTTTATGCGCGAATTAGTTCGGATATTTTCATTTTATGAGTTAATTATTTTCAACTTATGTGTTAATGACTATGCTCAAAGCACTGAAAACTCGTAGAGATATTTTCAACTTATACTATAACTAACAAAGCCAATCCTACCTGTGTTTATTGCGCTCTCAACTACCGTGCTGAAGATGAGGCAAAGCAGAAGCATCCTGAATGCTATGTCGGACATAACTGTCGCATTAAACGTAATCGCTTAAGAAACCCTGGTAAGGTAAACGCCAAACGTCGTCAAAATGCTGCCAAGAAAAAAGGTATCGCCACAATAGAACCAATACTACCCGAAGCTTATCGCGCCGAACTTGAGATTTACGGTAAAGAAAATCAGTTTGTTCATGCGATCGCTCTCAAAATCTATCAAGGTAATAAGCTTTCACATCAGATGTTACCGCAGCATACCCAAGGATTGAGACAGCCAGAGCTCGAAGTATATATTAAAAAGCTTCTAAATTATCTAGAGACGGAGTATGGGATTGATTGCTATGGATTAATTTATTGGTTGAATCCTGTTGATTGTCCAGAATGTAAAAGCAAAATATTTACCGACAAGATTTTAAACTAAAAAGAATGGATTATTCCTTTAGCGATATCATCCAACAGGTAAATAAAATTGATTCATCTCACCTCAGAGATGAAATCAAATTACGGCGAACGGGTGAGCTTTTTTATCTGGGAAGTGTTTGTCTTCTGGCGCAAGCAGAAGCAGCCTTGGAGAATGCCCAACAAGATAATGTAGATTTAACGGATACTCTTATAGACAATAACTTTTGTCAATTTTTAGCTTCTCTGACTCACTACTGGTTGCGGGTTTTGAGTCTCTTCGAGAGAAAATATTAAACATCAAAATCAGATTGAAGATGAAAGAAGCTAAAAAGCTCTATTTTGATATTCTTCTTGAGCATCTTGCCTATATTTCTGTTTTCAAGACAGGATAAATCTAGGTCTTCTTGCTAGAGACCTGAGAAATGCATAGGATAATCAGAGAATCAGCTCTTGGCAGAAGTGCCGAAGATTGATCATTGTGTAAGCCAGACTTTTCAAGGCATAGTGCAACTCACTAATTCGTTCAAAACGGAGCAGTAAACGTTTAAATTTATCCTCCCAGGCAAATACTCTCTCGATAGTACGGAATCTTTCTTGAAATATAGCAGGCACGAAAAGTCTTTTTCTGCCTCGCTTGGGAGTTTTTCGACCCCTGGGATTTTCATTAATATTGGGAATCATGCCACGATTGAAAATGGCTTTTCGGTTGCTTCGACTATCGTAAACACCATCTAGACTGACGATGGTACTTTTCAGATTAAATCCAACCATGCAAGCGATACGAGTCACTTGTGGCAGTGCATTCAGCAAGAGTGGTGATTCATTACGATTGCCAGGAGCTGTAACAAAGGGAGCTATCACATTACAGTTGCGATCGCAGAAAGCCACGACTTTATCTCCCTTCATATGTTTGTGACCGCTGAAGCCAAGATTATCACGACGCGAAGCTAATCCTTTAGGGCACCTTTTTTGGCTGCTGTGGTTGTTCCATCACCATGGATGACCCTGATATCGAGATGTCTATTCTGGTGCAGTACAGATACAGAACCTGCGAAAATAGTTATCAAAGCACCCATTAGTTTCAACAACTCGATTGGTCATGGCGGGGAAACCCCGCCGACCCTCTCGTTCAAAACGTCGAAAGGCTCGATAAATTCTGGAATAGTGAATCTCTGGTTGCCCATTTTGGTCTGTGGCGATGGGCAGTTCTTTCCACTGACATCCAAGGTACAACAGCTTCAAAATGTAGTTGAAAATTGCGTGTAAAGAGAGCTTTGGCTGAGGACCACGACTACCAATGTAGAGATGGGGCAAGACAAATTGTTCAAACTGTCAATGGTTAAATGGGTTGGAATCCAATTCCAGGATTGGGGTTGAGACATTCTTGTTTCTATCGTTCCTGCAATTAAAATGACTTGAGCCACTTTAACTTAGGTTGCTGAGATTCTAGATGTATATAGGCTTTCAGACAAATTTACCCAAAGGATAAAACCCGCAACCAGTTCATAATGAGATACCTATTATTCCAATAGCCAGCCAAATAATTCTCCTAAAGTTAACTGAAAAATATTAGCAAACTGGGGTACGGGTAAAGTGTCAGTAGCTGCTGCCAAAAATGCAGGCTTTTGCTGAGGAAAATAAACTAATACAGACTGTTCACTAGGATCGATTAGCCATCCTAATTGTGTACCATTATCCAAGCAATGAAGAATATTTCTGGTAACTTTAGTTTGACTTTGATCTGGAGATAAAATTTCGATAGTCCAATCGGGAGCTTTTTGAAAAGCGTTAGCTATTTCTCCATTTTCATCGCGAGGTATTCTATCCCAAGTAAATACAGCTACATCAGGTACAGTAGAACGTCCACCAAATGTACATCTAAGCTCAGGAAATGCTCTAGCAGTTTTTGAAGATTTTAATTGGCTATCAATCGCTAAAGTTAATTCTCTCTGAATTACACTATGTTTTCCTTGAGGCATAGGTTTTTGAATAATTTGACCGTCAATGTATTCGCTGGCAGGTTTAGTTTCTGGTAATGCTAGAAATTCTTCTAAGGTGATTGATTTGGCTGGAGTTCTAACCATGATTTTAATTTTGCCTCATAATGCCATAGTTCTTACTTTGTATTTTTATATCAGACTTAAAATAAATATTTTTCGAGTCTGCATTAAGATAAGTCTGGTTTGAATCAATACCTGAAAGAGAAAATTGCTCAAAAATAGCCTGTATTTTCTCGTCTGGTAAGTTTTTACCTTGATACCAAGCTTCTAGCAAACCATTGGCGATAATCTGACAGCGATTCATGCCAAAACTTTCTCTTTCAGCAAACTTTTGATCTGGTTCTTCGGCTAATGCCAACCCTGGTGCTAACTGCAAAGTAAATAAAGGAACTTCGGCTTTAAAATGGGACTGATGTTCTTGATATACCTGCTGTAATATCTGATGAACTAGCTCATAATTATTCTTATCAAAATATAAAACCCCAGAATCATGACGTTATAGTCTTGGGGATTGTATAAAACTTTAAAATCGAAAGGAATATTCTGCTCATTTAGTTGTTGAGTTAAACTACCCATTACTGCTACTGCGCCATCAGGAGTTAAGTTAAAGTAAATTCTTACTAAAACAGATGCTTCTTGACGCAGATTTGCTCTAACATTGCCAACAGATACATAAAAACCATTCTGCACGCAGTTTTTAGGCATTTTAATCGCTACCGTATCGCCAATCACTGCATTCTGTTCGTTTGCTTGCAGATGTTGATCGCGTTCTATATG
>CAVRWR010000024.1:0-25416 GCA_963724445.1 uncultured cyanobacterium
TAGTTATTGTAGATTATCTACAAATGATGGAATCTGATAATGGTGGTAATCGCAGTTATGAATTGGGTGATGTGGGTCGAGGACTATATCAACTAGCTGGAGAATTGGAAGTACCAGTTTTGGCTTTATCTCAAGTCGGTAGAGGGGTAGAAGTCAGACAGAATAAGCGTCCAATGATGTCGGATCTTTCTCAGTCAGGAATTTTGGAGATGGTAGCAGATAATATTATCTTTGCTTATCGGGATGAATATTACGATCCTGCTACCTCTCAACCTGGAATTTTAGAGTTGATTTTGGCAAAGGCGAGGCATGGAGATACGGGGACGGCAGAAGTGCTGTTTGATAAGTCTTGTGGGATGATTCGCTCTCTTAAAGAGTTTGCTTAGAATCTTTTTAGAAGACATTTTTAATCATTGAAATTACCAAGAGGGGAAGGGTTCTTCCCCTCTTGGTAAAAATATTCCTTTAATACAGTTGGGATTAATAATCGCTATTTGAATATGGTTTTGTTTTCTAAACATCGAACCTGGGTACAAAGGCTCTCCTTCTAAAAAAGCTGCTCTAACAGAATCAAAATATGTACCTTTTTTCTCTGCTAGTTGATGAGTAAAACGAATTACAGCGCAGTCTAATTCTCTTTTTTTAAAATCAAAATCCGATTTGCCAAAGGATGAGTTTTTAGGAAGGGGTTTTCCTTCCTCTTCTAGAGTTTCTTTGAAAAATTCAAAAGAAATCGACAAAAAGTCAATATACTTTTGGTCTAACAGAATCGAGACAATTGCCTAAATCGAGAACAGCACCCAAAACAAAAGGGGTTGTTATCGTTGAATTAGACCTGTTGCTGTCTTCTTGGGCGTATTGAATAGCTCTTTTATAGTTATTTTCCCAAAAGTAGATTCCATTTCCCAGCCAATCATAGGAGTTATTGCTGTGACGAAAATTTTCTTCTTGATTCAAGATACGGATAGCAATATCTCTGTCTATCCCGTGAAAACCATAAACAAAACTCGGTTTTGTCGAATACATTAAATTACTAGTGGTTTGCCATTTGCTCTGTCTTTAGCGACTGTTTCTGCTGAAAAGAATTCTTCACAGTAGTAGCCAGACTCGTCAATTATCTTGGCATCTTTCAGCAGTTGTATTTTCTCCTCGCGAGTCATTTTAGATGCTGACTCTTTTACCTTTTTGGTGAGTTCTCGAATATCCATAGCTCAAGTACCTCATATGTTTAGATTTCTATTGTATCATCACAGTTTTTTTCTATTAGGATTGAAATGCAATATTGAGTACTGAAGAATTTTAATGTAAAAAAATTACAGGATAATCTCTGGAAGTCTGGGACGACTATTCACATTTCCTGCATAATTTTCATATAGTGTTTGAACATCATGTCCAGTTAGTTGAGCGACTTCAACTGGATTCATTCCTTGATTTAACGCATGGCTAATAAGAGTATGACGAGTATTATAAGGCTTTCTATATTCCACACCTACTTTAGATAAGACAGATTTCCAGGCTCTATTTCTAAAATTATGGTCATCAATGGGATTACCTTTGGGAGAAGTAAAAACAGGTCAATCTAAATCTAAATTTTCAGACCTCATCGATAGTAAAAGCGATCGCAGTCTAGCTGTTAGGGTAATTGTTCTAGCTCTATTGGTTTTGGTTGCTTTCCTAATACCTCGACTCAAACTCTCCCCAATCCAAACAGTGGAACAGTCGTCATTCAAATGTTTCCCGCACAAGCCAATTGCTTCTCCTGTTCTGCAACCTGTACCAAATAAAAACTCAACAAACTCAGCATAATGTGAGTAATATCTATCTTGGTCAAATCCTTGAATAATCGCCTTAATTTCTTCTGAAGTAAAGGGCTTGGGCATTTGCTTGGGTGGAACTTTGACTCTCTTAATTAGAGGTTTCCAAGGATCGGATTCAAC
Source organism: uncultured cyanobacterium (assembly GCA_963724445.1). GTDB lineage: Bacteria > Cyanobacteriota > Cyanobacteriia > Cyanobacteriales > Xenococcaceae > Waterburya. The sequence continues at coordinate 1,938 of CAVRWR010000024.1, forward strand.
TATTTCTTGCCCAATGCCCCATTGCCAACAAGCAGATAGCCAGACAATAGACTGTTTTAAAGTAAGGGATGCCAATTTCCCTGATAAATATTGATAAAATTGCTCTGAATAATCTGGTTTGAAATCAACAGCAAATTGAGTTACTAAAGAACCTAGAGCATTTTTGCCTTTTAAATTAAAAGATCTTAAATGAGTTAGGACAGATTGATATTTTTCTAAGGAACGAGGTGAAGATACAAACTTAGACTTGTATTCAATGAATTTCAGTATTAGTTCTTCTGTAGTGATTAGCTCTGCTTCAATCTCCTCTTGGGTTTTCTGGGGTTTATATTTTTGTAGGGTAGTATCAAAATTGCTTGAAAGGATATCTAATTCTATCTGCCTGGCTTTTTGTTCGGCAAATTTACAATTGATATTAGAGTCTGGTAATCCAAGAGCAAAGGCACGTCTTTTGCCAGCGTGAGTAAATCTTAGTCTCAGCCAACCTTTATCTGATTCAATCTTGACTGTTCCTTTCGCCTTTTTCTTCCGTCTACCACTTTGTCTACCACTAATATCTTGTTTGCTTGGATTCATGGGGGGTTCAAGGGCTAAAATCCGTCTACCAATCTTCTACCAATTTTAGCTCTAAACCCCCTGAAAAATACCAAAAAAGGCTTACTTATTGAGAATAAAGAGGGAGTTGTAAATATATCTAGAAACAACAAAACCCTCTCCTAGAGAGGGTTTTAATTATATCGGAGCGGCGGGATTTGAACCCACGACCCCCACTACCCCAAAGTGGTACGCTACCAAGCTGCGCTACGCCCCGTTTTCATAAGTAATGATCATATCATTAATATTGCTATTTTTACATAAGCATTTTGGCAATAAGTGCTTACAAGGATAGTTATTTTATGTTTAATTAAGTGAAGCTACTTATCTGATTAATTCATACTTGTTGTAAATCAACACTTCATTAATCTTTCCTCGCTTGGAACTAACTGCATTAATCGCTCTAGTGGCTTTTACCTCAACTACCTCATATCGTGGATCATCGTAAAGAGATTTGATCAAAGGCGTTGCAGAATTGCTGACAAGTATTTGGCAACCTTTATCGCTTAAATCGTTGCATAGATCTCTCAATCTAGTTTGTTGTTCTTCACCAAAACCATTCATGCTATAGCCAGTGAATGATGAGGTATCGTTCAGGGGATGATAGGGTGGATCGAAATAGATGAATGCACCTTTTTTTGCGGTGGCTACGGCTTGCTCGAAATCACCGTTAAGGATGCTTACCCATGCTTGATTGAGATAGTTACTAATCGCTTTAATTACGGTAGGATCGGCAATGGTGGGGTTTTTATATTTACCATAGGGAACATTGAATTGACCGCTGCTATTTACCCGAAACAGACCATTGAAGCAGGTTTTATTGAGATAGATAATTCTCGCTGCTCTTTCTAAAGGAAGAAGCTTATCAAAATCACTTTGGCGATCTTGTTCCCGCAATTGGTAGTAGTATTCTTTCGAGTTATATTCCTTGTGCTGCTGGCAAAGCTTTAATAATTCCTCTGACTGATGTTTAATTACCTGGTAACAGTTGACTAACTCGCTATTAGTATCGTTAATGATGCTCTTTTTTGGCTGTAGAGAAAATAGCACCGCCCCCGCGCCGATGAATGGTTCGTAGTATTCTGTATATTTTGCAGGCAAATATTCTTTGATTGCAGGTAAAAGTTGTCTTTTCCCTCCTGCCCATTTGAGAAATGGCTGTACTAAAGCATTATGTTGATATGGCTTGTTTGTACTTACCTCTTTTGGCTGGGGAGCAATGTCTGACATTTCTAGCCCATCATAAATTAAATTAACTTTTAACTTTGTTTGTACTCTTCTAGCAGTTGTGGCAGATGGTCGTAGCCATCAACGCCAATCAGACCAATAATTTGCGATCGCTGTTGTCCCAAAATACGATTAAATTCCTCCTGTCCAATTTGCCCCTGAAGAATAGAGAGCAATCCTGCTACCTGCCGCCACTCGACGGAATTGATCTGGTTGAGAAGATACATACCTAAACTGCCATAGGCGATCGCTGCTGCGCGGTCTTCGATGCTATAGTAAGCTTCTGCCAGATAGGAAAAACTCAGTCCCTGAAGGTAGACATCTCGGGAGTAGCGAGCTAATTCGGCTCCTTTTGTAAGGGAAGCGATCGCGGAGGTGGGCTGTTCTAAAATCACATAGGCAATCCCCAGGCTGCTGTGACCAAAAGCTTGACTCTGAGAATCTCCTTGTTTTTGTGCCAATTCTACACCCTGTTCGAGATAGCGAACCGCTTCGCTATAGTCATCGGCTGCCATGCTATCAAGCTGACGGGCGGCAAACACTTTGGCGTAACCCAAATTTACCGAGGCATTTGCTTCACCTAACTTATCTCCTACCTGACGGGCGGCAATCAAGGCTCTTTGGCTATAGTTAATTGCTTCGCTGTAATTTTTTAGATTAACGTTAGTGCGACTTAGGTGATTGAGATTAGCTACTTCACAAGTATAGTCATTAGCAGCGATCGCAATCTGTAAAGCTTCCTCATGAAAGACAATTGCCTTGTCATAATCTCCTGCGGTTCTTTGAGAATAGCCTAACAGAGTTAGGATACGGGCTTTGTCTTCTGTTCCCTCAATCTCTTTTAAAGGTTCGTCAAAATAATCGAGGGTATCCTGGAGATAATCCCCTGAAAAAGAGGCAAATACGCCGCTATAAAGGGGAAAGTCTGAACGCTGGGCAAAGGTTCTGCAGAATTTGCAGCATCATTAAAAAGCAACCATCAGCCAAAGCAGGTTTACTCATAACAAATGCCTGCCAAAGTTCACACCAAATAGAAGCAAAAGTCAGCAGAGTACTATAGGAAAGTTCCTTACCAAATTTGGCATTATAAGGTTGCTGGTCAAACCAGGTAACCAAACCACGCTGAAGATATTGCAGCAAAATTGCTAGCTCAATCCAGGCTCTCAATTCTAGGTTATTTGCCACACGAGCAAACTCCACGGTTGACTGTTGTTGAGCTAGGGTTTGAAATAGCTGTTTTGGCAGCGGACTAGTTACTTTCTGCGCCCAAATACGCCAGGGGTTGGGTTTTTCGGCACCAAAACCCGAAAAATTGCTGCCCGAATCATACATCCAACTGACTAGATCGTCTTCCAAAGCGGTAAAAGACTTTAGCCCTTCGGTAATACCGCTGGCAAGCTGTCGCCAGGCTTGAGCCAACTTGAGCATCTTCTTGTGCCTTAGCCGCAGCCAAAAGGTTTTCCGCTAGCTTGTTTAACTCATCGATACTCAGTGGTACATCTTGATTGGGATCGAGGACATCTACCGTTCTTAAGAAATAATCTTCAGGATCGCCTTCGATAATCACCTGGGCAGTTTCTGAGATTTCTGCTGCCACCTGATTTTCTTCTTGCCACCGTAACCACTGCCCCTCAATGGTTTGTAATGCCCTCAGCACTCTTGCTGCTTTTAGCTTAGTTTCTAGCTGTGCCTCTGCTGCTTCTATCCGTTGACTAAGACAACGCTCTAATACCTCTCCTGTACCAGACTCTACCTGTTCCACCAGGATTCTGTAAACTCGCTCCACAGAACTAATTTTTCCTTGTAGAGTGAGGTCAACAATTTGGTCAATCAGGGCAAAATAGCGTTCGCTTAATGATTCGGACACAATAAGTAATTTTACTTAATTTTACTGGCTCAAATAAACTATTATACCTGTTAGAGATCGGGTATTGACAACGAAAACTTGAGACCGCGGAAGGCGGTGTCTGCGCTGACTTTAACGCGAAATAGGCAGAGAAACCGTAAATTTGGTATTCCCTGGGAGAGTCATTTTGCCTGAGAGTAAATTAACCGCAATACTACCATCATGCTGCTCGACAATTTGTTTGGCGATCGCTAATCCCAAGCCGACTTTGCCCTCAGCGGACTTAGTAGTAAAAAAGGGGTCACATAGTTGATTAAGGATCGCTTCACTGATGCTTTCTCCTGTATCGATTATGTCTACCATTAGATAATTTTGCTGCTGATAGAGATTAATTGTGATGATGCCGTGAGTGCCGATCGCCTCTACGGCATTCTGAATCAGATGAAACCAAATTTTTTGGATTGCTTCAGGATAGCAGTTGATGGTACTAACATTGCCATAGTGTTTGATAATTTGAATACCTGAGGGAATCCGATCTGCCAGGGAACTAAGAGCTTGTTCTAGGGTATTTTTGAGATTAGCCTGACGCTTGAGTGCTGACTCATCATGACTACTAGCATAGTTTTCAAAAGCAGCAATTATCTTGCTCACCTTACTCGTAGAATTGCTAATATTCGCGACGCTTTGGTGTAGATTGATAATCAGATGGGCATTGTCGAGGATTTCCCAGTAATTTTCGCAGGTCAATAAAGGGACAAACTCATCTATTTCTTCGCCAAATCCTAGTTCAATTAGTATTTGGGCAATTTGCTCGACTTTTTCGGGCTGAAATCTATTTAACTTAGCAATTAGCTTAGTTTTTAACTTATCTATTTCTGTCGGTGAAAGTAAGGGATTAATATCATTTTCCTGAGCGTGTTTGAGTAAAGAAACAAAATATTTTTGTTGTTCGGGGGGAATATTGCTCAGAAAAGCAGGAATATCCTGTAGACTGGCTTTGCCAAATTGATTGATCTCTTGAAGAATCTGGTTAATTTCCACGAGGGGACGATTAACTTGCTGGCTGATCCCCGTGGTAATTTTTGCCAGAGCTACTTGTTTTTGAGATTCAATTACTTTCTTTTGACTTTGGCGTAGTTGAGCAATAGTCTGTTTTAGCCGCTCGTTTTTGTGGTTAGCTGTTGGTGGAGATTTTTGAGGGCTAGTTGGTTTTTGACCCGCATCAACACTTCATGCATTTGAAAAGGCTTGGTAATATAGTCAGCACCGCCGAACGCAAAGGCTTTTACTTTATCGACTGCTTCACTCACCGCGCTAATAAAAATCACGGGAATGTCTTTGGTTTTGGGATTGCTTTTTAGCTGTTTACAGACCTCATAGCCGTTCATCCCAGGCATCATAATGTCTAATAAGATTAAGTCTGGGGGATTGATTTCGGCAGCAGAAAGAGCCAGCTTGCCGTTAGGCACGGGTCGAACCTTATAATCATATTTGGTCAGAATGTCTACGAGTAAATGTAGATTTTGCGGAGTATCATCGACAATCAAAATATTGTTTAATTCCCGAGCAGCTAATAATTTTTTCATTACGCAATTTTCCCCAGATAAGATTAATTAAGAGGTAACAAATTTAAAATATACTCGTATTCAAAATTACTTATGTGTTGCTCAATCGTTTGTGCCAGTAATTCATTTTTTTTACCGATCTGCTCGATAACTTGCCCTATTTTATCCAAATCAATTTCCTCAATAGATTGCTGTAGCCCTGACAATAACTCATCGGAGAGGTTGGCAAAAGCATCGCGATCTAGAGTCAATAGAGATAATGGTTCCTCAACAGCCTTCTCTTCTGCATAGGTATAGCACACCCCCAAATGCTTCGTCATCATTGTTAACAGTTCGTCTATTTTAAATGGTTTGCTCATCAAATCATCGCACCCCAACTCTAGAATTTTGACCCGTTCTGCTTCAAGAGGGCTAGCAGTTAGAGCAATGATTTTGACTTGGGTAGAGCGATCGCCTTTAATTATTTCAATTGCCTGTTGACCACTCAGACCAGGCATTCTCAAATCCATCAGAATCAGATCTGGCTGCCACTGTTGTGATAAATTTTGCCAGAAAGCGATCGCCTGTTCAGCATTTTCCACTGATTCAACGGCAAAACCCAAGGGGGTCAGCAACTCAACCAATAGTTCGCGATTATAGAGCTGATCGTCTACTACCAAAATTCGGTATTGGGGTTGATCGGATGCCAAAGCCATAACTGTTTTACGGGGTGAACTTGGCGGCATTTGTTCTCGACTGGCAATTTTTCCCTGTATTTCGAGCTGGAAACTACTGCCCCGATCGACTATTGATTGAACCTCGATGCCTCCGCCCATTAAGTTAGCAAATTGCAGACTGATGGATAATCCCAATCCCGTTCCCTCCTTTAATGCTCTGCCCGATTGAGTTTGCGAAAAAGGTTCAAAAAGAGTATCTAGTTCTTCGGTTGCAATTCCCAAACCAGTATCCTCGACGGCAAAGCATAGGCGAATAGTTTGACCTGGTTCACTGACCTTATCAGAGGGAAAGACTTTGAGAACAATGCCCCCCTGACTAGTAAATTTGAGCGCATTGTTGAGCAGATTAATCAATATTTGGCGCAATTTATCTCGATCTGCCTGAATGTATCTTGGTGTTGCCAGAGAAATTTCCCAGTCAAATTGCAAGCCTTGGTTCGTAACTTTTAGGGCAAACATTTGCTCCAGTTCCTGCAAAAAGCTGGGGAGATCGAAGACAACTTCCTCTAGCATCAGGCGTTCTGCCTCGATCTTGGACAGGTCTAAAACATTGTTGATTAATCCCAATAAGTGTTCTCCACTATGGTTGATGATGCCTAAGTGCCTTTTTTCCGCTGGGGGCAAATCTTGATTACGGGACATCAATTGAGTAAAGCCGAGAATCGCATTTAAAGGCGTTCTTAGTTCGTGACTCATATTCGCAATAAAAGTACTCTTGGCTTTGTTAGCTACCTCAGCTTTTGACTTTGCCGTCGATAGTTCTGCTGTGCGCTGACTGACCTTTTGTTCTAATCGACGATTAAATCGCTTGAGCTTTTGGCTCGATTTTTCTAGAGAATCAATCACCCGATTGTAATGACTGGCTACATGACCAATTTCGGTAAAGGGATCTACGGGAACTCTTAGACTTAGGTCTTGACGATCTGCCTGGAGATCCATCACCCGCAGCAGTTCCTGAACTGCATTTTTGGCATAATGTTCGGAAATGTTTAATCCTCGTTCTTCGTCTGCCAAGGATACCCGCAAAGGCATAAGTCGATTGATGATCTTAAGTAAGATCCAGGTGGTACCAAAAGCCCATATGCCACAGAGGACTATGCCTAACAACTGGACTGATAGTTGAGCTGGGCGACTCAATCGTGTATTTAGAATTTCTGGGTTGCCAAACAAAGCAACCGCTAAAGTTCCCCAAATACCGCAGCCAAGATGAACAGGAATTGCATCCACCGCATCATCAATGCGCCAACGCCGCAACCAATAACTAACTAAAATCGTCACTCCACCGCCCACTGCACCGATCGCGATCGCCAGTACAGGTACTACTGCATGAGATACAGCAGTAATGGAAACTAATCCACCTAAAGAACCATTAATTAAAGACCTCAACTTTATTGGTTTTCAGTCTCAGCCAACTGATTAAACCCGCGCAGCTCATTCCTGCTGCCCCAGCCAGCATTGTATTGAGGATAATTAAGGCGACGCTACTGTTTAAAACTTTGACGCTACCGCCGTTAAACCCTAGCCATCCCAGCCAAATCAACATTACTCCCAGTACGGAAAACGGCAAATTTGAACCATGAATTCGACGAGATTTACCCGCAGAATCGAAACGTCCTGTCCTCGAACCCACTACTACAATAACGGCTAAGGATACCCAACCACCAACGCTATGGACTACGGTAGAGCCAGCAAAATCAACGAAGCCTATATGTTTCAAATAACCTAGTTCATTCCATACCCAGTGAGTGAATACAGGATAAACTAAGCCTGAGATGATTAAGGTCACAGTCGCATCAGCCCGAAACTTTAAACGCTCGGCAGTTGCACCAGAAACTATGGTGGCAGCAGTGCTACAAAACATCATCTGGAAGATAAAGAAAATAATTTCCTTGGCAGAGAAATCTTCTGGGTTAAAGAAAAAATAATTTGAGCCGATGACTGCCTAAGATGCTAGTACCAAAAGCCATGCCGTAGCTCACCGACCAAAACATTAAGATTGCGATACCTAGATCGAGCAGGTTTTTGATTGCCACATTGACGCTATTTTTGGAGCGAGTTAATCCTGATTCTAGGCACATAAACCCTGGCTGCATCAGAAAAACTAAGAAGGTGCTGAAAATCAACCAAAGGTAATTGGAGTTCATTAGGATTGTTCCCCTGAGTGGTAAAATCGAGCCTCAGTTTATTGTTCCCAATGGACGCAGTTTAAATTCAACATCTAAATTCAATATCTAAATAAGTAGTATTCAAACTTAATGGCTTTAATTATTGTTAGTTTGTCGTTGATTATCTGGATCTTTTTATGGTTATTTTGGGGTGGCTTTTGGCTAGCAAATCAGCGGATTGAGGGTAATGTGGAGCTAGATAATTATCCTTCTGTTTGTGCCATTATCCCTGCCAGAGATGAAGCAGAGGCGATCGCCATCAGCCTGACTTCTTTACTAAATCAGAACTATCTGGGAGAATTTTCGGTAGTCTTGGTTGATGATAATAGTTGCGATCGCACTAGCGAAATTGCCTTGACCACGGCGGAAAAACTCGGTAAAAGCAGTAGCTTGAGAATTTTATCTGGTAAACCCCTGGCGACAGGTTGGAAAGGTAAACTTTGGGCAATGCATCAGGGCATTGAATATGCTCAACAACAATCAACCCCAGATTATTTTTTATTTACCGACGCAGACATCCAACACGACTTGAATAATCTAACTCAGTTAGTTAGTAAAGCAGAAACTGAAGACTTAGATCTTGTTTCTTTGATGGTGTTGCTAAAGTGTGCCAGCTTTTGGGAAAAGGTATTAATTCCTGCTTTTGTCTTTTTCTTTCAAAAGCTCTATCCATTTCCTTGGGTAAATAATTCTCGTAAGGCAATCGCTGCTGCTGCGGGAGGCTGTATTTTAATTAGTCGTCAGGCTTTAACAGAGATCGGTGGTATTGCAACAATTAAAGATGCTCTAATTGACGACTGTTCCCTAGCCCAGGCGGTTAAGTCCCAGAATAAAAATATTTGGCTTGGCTTGAGTGAAACTACCATTAGCCTGAGAGGATACGATCGCTTAAAGACAATTTGGGATACGATCGCCCGCACGGCATATACTCAACTAAATTACTCTTCGCTACTCCTATTTGGCACGGTGATCGGCATGACGGAAATTTACTTAGCCGCTCCTGTCTGTCTAGGATTTGGTATCTTAACTAATAGCTGGTTAACTGTAGGTATTTCCCTTCTGACATGGTTCCTCATGGCGATCGCCTTTTTACCCACCTTGAGACTATATAGCTTATCAATTGGCTGGGCTTTTGGCTTACCGGCGATCGCTTTTTTATATACTCTAATGACTATCGACTCTGCAATTAAATACTATCAGGGCAAAGGTGGATCTTGGAAAGGCAGAACTTATCAATAAAAAGTCAACAGTTTTACCGTGTTAGTAATTCTTTAATATTGCGATCGATAAATTCAGTATCAACCGAGTTTATACCACCTCCTGCAAAGTGACCCCAAATTGAAGGAATTGCGCGAAATTCAGCATTGGGCATATGTTCTACTTCGTATTTATTATCCTCTGGGGGAAAGTAGAGGTCAGTTTCCCCTGGCATCACAATTGCTTTGGCTTTAATTGCTGCCAATGCTCGCTCAAAATTGCCGTCAAACCCAGGCGTGTTGCCAATATTGCCGTTTTGCCAAGTCCACAGCATAGCTAAAAGATTGTTGGCATCCTTACGCAGAAAGAAGCCTTCCCAAAAAGCCACCAAGAAATCTTCCAGGGATGAATATCCCATCTGAAGATAGACCTTTTCCCGATAAAAAGCCTGAGATAGTCCCCAACCAGCATAAACTCGCCCGACAGCCCTCAATCCCTTATTTGGCTGTTGCTCATACCATCCTTCTTGCCAAGCTACATCGGTTTGAATCGCAACTTTTACCCCTTCTAAAAAGACAATGTTATGTAGGCTAGTTTTAGCCGAACCACAAAAAGGAAAGATGCGATCGACCATTTCGGGATAGCTGACTCCCCATTGGTAGGTTTGTCCTGCACCCATCGACCAACCAATAACTAGCGCAATCTTCTCGATGCCAAACTTTTCTGTAATTAAACGCTGCTGTGCAACAACATTGTCATAGAAAGTTACGTGAGGAAATCTAGCGCGATCGTACGGAGGAGGTGTATTACTAGGTGAAGAAGATAAACCATTCCCAAACATATTGGGAATAATAATAAAGTATTTTTGAGGATCGAGCGCCATCCCTTCCCCAATTAACCATTCGTTATCGTAGTGTTGCCCAGAATACCAAGTCGGATAAACAATAACGTTGCTCCGATCGGCATTGAGAGTACCATAAGTTTTGTAGGCTAGTTTAGCATCTCGTAATGTTGCTCCTGATTGAAGTACCACCTCTCCAAGATCGAATATTTCATAATCAAGCATTGGTCGACTCTCCATTAGTTACAAAACATTTATCAAACTGGACTCTCTATCTAAATTTCTATCTAAATATAGTTAGATCTAGACTAAGCTAGGTTCTGATTCTATCTCTAGCTCTGGCATTGGCTCAGGTTCAGTTTGCGCTTGAGCTGGAGTTTTTTCTGTTGGTAGCCCTTCAATGGGACATTCCTCTGTACCAACCGTAGTTCGAGTGATGGCTTCGGCTGTTTCCTTAGCTTTTTCGGGGTTTAGTACCCAATCGTGGTAGAAATCGAAGGGACAAGCTGCCACACCTTCGTCGCCGTCACCCGAATTAATCAAGCCTGTATAGCCTCGGTGCATTAATTTAAAGAGGTGATTTTGAGATTGGGCATTAGCGCGGAAATCCCGAATGGCAAACTTAGATAAATTTGCATACTGTATGCCGTTTTCCTCTTCGCCACATTCTCCTAGTGTGCGCCCATCAAAGCCAACAATTGCCGAATGTCCAAAGTAGCTATAAACACCATCAAAACCAGAAGCATTAGCAACCGCCACATAAATATTATTCATCCATGCCATTGCTTTAGAAACAATTATCTGCTGTTCTTTGGCTGGATACATATAACCCTGACAGCGTACGATCAGTTCCGCCCCTTTCATGGCACAATCACGCCAGATTTCGGGGTAGTTGCCATCGTCACAGATAATTAGACTAATTTTGAGTCCTTTTGGTCCTTCGGAAACATAGGTATTGTTTCCAGGATACCAGCCTTCAATGGGACACCAAGGCATTATCTTGCGGTATTTCTGGACAATTTCGCCCTGGTCGTTCATCAGGATCAAGGTATTGTAAGGAACTTTCTGCGGGTGGGCTTCATGTCTTTCCCCAGTTAAAGAGAAAACACCCCAAACTTTGTTTCGCTTACAGGCTGCAGCAAATATCGCTGTCTCTTCTCCAGGAATTACCGCTGCGGTGTCCATCATTTCCTGACGGTCATACATTATGCCGTGGGTAGAGTATTCAGGAAAGATGACTAAATCCATTCCTGGTAAGCCAACTTTCATACCATCAATCATTTCGGCAATCTTGTAACAGTTATCAATTACCTCTGCTTTGGTATGGAGGCGAGGCATTTTGTAATTTACTACTGCTACACCAACTGCATCTTTGCTAGAAGAAATATCTCCATGAAAAGCCATGATTTATGCTCCTAAAGTTCTTTATTTAATTACGGACTCAATCCCTCTCTCGCTAAAGAGATGCTACCAATTAGCTTGATTCGATCTAGTATCTGAAGTTACAGCAGCAAGAGTAATTTAATGAATTGATAATATTTCAAATGTTTTTGAATTGACTGACAACCGTTCATTGGCTGAATCATTTCGACTCCTGCATTGTAGGCTTCTAATTCAGTGAAGAAAATTTACCCTGATATACAAAAAATGTAATGTAGATTACGTAAAAATAGCTACAAACTGGAAATACAAAAAAGGTTCTAATTACATATTAATGAAATATTGGTTATATTTATGGTAATTTCCTCAAGTACAAACTCTACAAATAAAGGGGTTAATCTCAGCTCCCAACGAGGAAATCTCAGGGAATTAGATTCAAGATGCACGGACTGTGGTGGTTTTCACCTGACAGACGATCACTGGAAGTTCATGGAGGATATGCCTCAAGATCCAGTAGAGATGATCGGCGATTTGGCGAAAATGGGTATTTATAAGCCCAGTGCCTTTAAGATGGCGGATGCTGTGAACGCTGCCGATCTACGGAAGACTCTGTTACTCAAGATCGCAGGGAAGGGCGATCCCAAACGAGAAAAGCTAGTCTTAGAACTATGCAAACAGGCGGGAGGGATAGAAAATGCTTTTGCTGCGGCATTTGGACCCAAGGCGGGAGAATTTTTTGGTGATGTGGTTCATGCCAGTGATTTTAGTCGTCGTCGTTTTCTGAAAAATTTGGCGGTAGGTGCAGCTTTAGTCACCCTAACCAATTGCGCTCCTAAACAGGCACAAGAACCTGCTACAGAGGAATCAGAAGCTCCTGCTGGTGCTGCTAATCTAGAGAAAACAGATTTAAAAATTGGCTTTATTCCCATTACCTGCGCCACGCCGATTATTATGTCTGAACCCTTGGGGTTTTATAAAAAATATGGCTTCAATGCCGAAGTAGTTAAGATGCCCAGTTGGGGCGCAGTTCGAGATTCGGCGATCGCAGGAGAACTAGATGCCTATCATATGCTGGCACCGATGCCTATTGCTATGACTTTAGGCTTAGGTTCGGCTTCCTTTGGGGTCAAGTTAGCTAGTATTGAAAACATTAACGGACAGGCAATCACCGTTGCCAATAAATATAAGGGTAAAATAAATGGTCCTGCAGACTTTAAGGGCTTTAACATTGGTGTACCGTTTCCTTATTCAATGCACAATCTGCTGCTTCGCTACTATTTGGCTACAGGAGGCATAGATCCAGATAAAGATGTGAAAATTCGTGCCGTACCACCACCAGACAGTATTGCTCAGTTATTAGCAGGAGATATTGACGCATATTTGATGCCCGATCCTTTTAACCAAAGAGCAGTATATGAAGAAGCTGGCTTTATTCACAAATTAACCAAAGAATTGTGGCCAGGACATCCTTGCTGTGCTTTTGCGGCTAGCGATCAATGGATCTCTGCCAACCCTAATACTTTTAGATCTTTAAATAAGGCAATTATCGAAGCTGCTGGCTATGCCAAAGATCCTGCTAATCGCCCTGAAATTGCCAAGGCGATCTCTGAGAGGGCGTTTCTCAATCAGCCTACAGAAGTAGTAGAAGCAGTCCTGACAGGTAATTTTGAAGATGGTTTAGGCAATACCAAATCAATTCCCGATCGCATTGATTTTGACCCCTATCCCTGGCAAAGCTTTGCTAACTGGATCTCTTCGCAGCTAGTTCGGTGGGATTTGCAGGGAGACGGTAAAGTAACAACTGCGATCGCTGATGGTAAATACGATGAAGTGGGCAAAGAGGTATTCATGACGGATTTGGCGAGGGAATTAGCAACAGAAGTTGGGCAAACTCCACCAACCGATATTTATCGTACCGAAACCCTAGAATTTGATACTTTCGATCCTGCTAAACCGCAGGAATATGTTGACGAACAGATTAAGAAATACGGCGTTTAATTAAGCAAGTAGGGTGGGCATGGCAATTAATAACAACGCAGATTTGATTTTGAAAACAATGCCCACCGACTAATTATTAATCACTAGTTAATAACAATGACAGTAATTCGAGAAAGTTTAATTAACAATAATAAGAAGGAAAAGCTGCATGATAATGAAAATGTTAGAGCATTGCTGTTATTCTTGCTTTCATTAGGGATATTTCTTTTGTTTTGGGAAATTGGGGCAAATATGAAGCTGTTTGCCAAAGGGATGCCTACTGCTTCTTTAACCATCAAGGAATTGTGGTACTGGGTAACTCATCCTTTTTACGATAATGGTCCTAACGATCTGGGTATTGGTTGGAATTTATTGATTAGTTTAAGGCGTGTCGCGATCGGCTATACTCTGGCTTCTTTAATAGCCGTGCCTTTGGGTATTCTAGTCGGCATCTCCAAAGTAGCGTTCAAAGCCTTTAATCCCTACTTTCAACTCTTAAAGCCAGTATCACCTTTAGCGTGGTTGCCTTTAGGACTATATATCTTTCGTGACTCAGAAGTAACGGGGATTTTTATTATTACTATTGCCAGCATTTGGCCCACCTTGACCAATACAGCCTTTGGCGTAGCTAATGTAGATTCTAGTTATCTTAATGTATCCAAAACTCTTGGTGCATCGAGATGGCGGACAATCTTTAAGGTAATTATTCCTGCGGCATTGCCCAATATTATCTCTGGCTTGCGGATTAGTATGGGAATTTCTTGGCTAGTAATTGTGGCTGCGGAAATGCTGTTGGGAACTGGGCTTGGTTACTTCATCTGGAATGAATGGAACAACCTTTATATTCCTAATATTTTGGTAACTATCTTTATAATTGGCATCGTGGGAATCATTCTCGATCAAATCTTTGCCTACCTAGAAAAAATAGTTTCTTTTGGCAAACAATGAGTACTTCATTTTCAGCGGACGGAAACAAAAAGGTTTCCACTCCCGTCCACAAAACTAACAATCAAACCGTGACTACTAACAGTAGTGTCAACGATATTCAAATATCTTTGCGCCATATCTCTAAGGTATTTCCTGGTAGGGGTGGCTGGCTAAATAAAATTACGGGACAAGCAAGTTCTGATTTTATGGCGATTGAAGATATTAACCTGGATATTAAACACAATACCTTTGTGTCAATTATTGGACCTTCAGGTTGCGGAAAATCTACTCTGCTAGATATTATCGCTGGTCTAAGTTTAGCTACTACTGGCGAAGTCACTATCGAAGGGCAAGTAGTAGACAAGCCAGGTCCCGATCGCGGAATGGTCTTTCAAAACTATGCCTTGATGCCTTGGATGACAGTAAAAGACAATATTAAATTTGCTGTGGAAACTGTCTATCCTAAAATACCTGTTAAACAGCAACAGAGAATAGTTAAGGAAAATATTCAACTTGTTGGTCTGACGGGGGCAGAAAATAAGCGTCCTCATGAACTATCAGGAGGAATGCGCCAAAGGGTAGGAATCGCTAGAGCTTTAGCCATAAATCCGCAGATTTTGCTGATGGATGAGCCTTTTGGGGCGTTAGATGCCTTAACTCGTGGCTTTTTGCAAGATGAAATCGAGCGCATTTGGGAACAACAGCGTAAAACCGCCATTATGATTACTCACAGTATTGAGGAAGCCCTGCTACTGTCGGATCGCATTATCATGATGACCAAAGGTCCAGCAGCCAGAATTGACGAAGTATTAGAAGTGCCTTTCCCCCGTCCTCGCGATCGCACTACCGTCACCAACCATCCTGATTATTTGAAGTTGAAAAAAGAGATGGAAGACCATTTATATCGCGAAACCAGGGCGGTAGAAGCAGCACGAATAAAACCGTAGGGGCGAACAACCGTTTGCCCCCCCCCAATCAAGGAAAAATAAGGAGTAAAGGAGTAAAAATTATGCCGATTTCAGAAATTACCGAAAAACTATTAGCAGCCAAAAAAGATCAGGGAATTACCTTTGAAGATCTAGAAAAAGCGGTCGGACGAGATGAAACCTGGATCGCCTCAGTGATCTACCGTCAAGCCAGTGCAGATATGGACGAAGCGACAAAAATAGTTACCACTTTAGGTTTACCAGAGTCAATGGCTGAACCTCTGACAGTTGCGCCCCTAAAAGGTTCTCTCGAACCTCAAATACCTACCGATCCATTGATCTATCGTTTTTATGAAATTATGCAAGTATACGGAATGCCCATCAAAGCCGTAGTTCACGAGAAATTTGGTGATGGGATTATGAGTGCGATTGACTTTTCGGTAGAAGTAGAAAAAGTCGAAGATCCTAAAGGCGATCGCGTGCAGATAATTATGTGTGGTAAATTCCTTCCCTACAAGAAATGGTAGATTTATGTATCTAACACCAAAGGAAATGGAGCGGTTAACCATTTTTACTGCTGCGGAAATTGCCCGTCGTCGTAAAGCAAAAGGCATTAAATTAAACGTTCCTGAAGCGATCGCCTATATTACCGATGTCATGGTGGAAGGGGCGAGGGAAGATAAGTCCGTCGCCCAACTAATGAGTGAGGGAGCAGAATTACTGACAACGGATGATGTCTTACCAGGAGTAGCCGAATTGATTCCTCTGATTCAAGTAGAGGCGCATTTTCTTGATGGCACGAAGTTAATTAGTATTCACAATCCTATTGGTTCACTTTAATATCGCTATGCTCAAGTAGCAAGTAGCAAGCAGTAACTAAAATATCGCCTTAACACTCACCACTAAAATATGACTTTAGGTCAGACATCTTATGGAGATAATGAGAGCGAAGGATCGTATAGGCGATCGCTCTGCTGCCTGTACCTTTCGTTAATCGATAACGCTAATAATCTCAGTTAGCGTCAAGTTCTTTTGTTATCAAACTTTAATACTTAGGTTAAAAAGTATCATAATTAGCAAATTTATTGTTTGATAATTTTTAAGATTATTCTATTTAAAAATTTAATAATAAATAGGAGTTAATTCTATGGTCAGCACAGTTAACCAACAACCAGAAGTCGTTCACGGTGCTTGTCCTCACGATTGTCCTGATACTTGTTCCATGCTGGTAACAGTTGAAGATGGTCGAGCAATCAAGGTTGAAGGAAATCCAGACCATCCATTTACCAGGGGTACTTTATGCGGGAAGGTAAGCGACTACCTCGATCGCGTGTATAGTGAACAGCGCGTAATGTATCCCATGCGTCGAGTCGGTGCAAAGGGCAGTGGTAAGTTTGAACGCATTAGTTGGGATGAGGCTTTGGACGAGATAACTAGCCGTTTTCAGCAAACAATTGCCGAATATGGAGCAGAGGCAATTATGCCCTGTAGTTACTTGGGTCATGAAGGCTTGCTCAATGGTTTGACGGTGGGAGATGCTTTTTTTAATCGTCTGGGGGCAACTGTAACCGAGCGTACTATGTGTATTTCCTGCACTAGTACTGCCTACCTAATGACCTATGGTGCTACTCACGGAACTGACCCCGATACGTTTGCTCATTCCAAATACATTATTCTTTGGGGCTGTAATGCCCTTAGTACCAACGTCCATCTGTGGCCCTTTATTCAACAAGCACGTAAAAATGGTGCGAAGCTGGTTTCTATCGATCCAGTCAGAACCAGGACAGCCAAGCAATCTGATTGGCATCTGCCTATTCGTCCTGGTACGGATGGTGCTTTAGCACTGGGAATGATGAATGTAATTATCAATGAACAACTGACGGACGATGATTATATTGAAAAGTACACTACTGGTTATGCCGAATTAAAACAACGGGTACAAGATTATCCGCCAGAAAAAGTTGCCAGCATCACAGGAATTACCGTAGAAGATATCATTACCCTTGCTAGAGAATTTGCCACAGCCCAACCTTCAGTTGTACGGATTGGTGTTGCTTTAGAAAAACAGGCAGGAGGCGGTCAGGGAATCCGCGCCATTAGTTGTCTGCCAGCCTTAGTCGGTTCGTGGCGACATTTGGGAGGGGGAATGCTGCAAGCACCGATGTGGCCCTTCCCTATTCGTTGGGATGTGGTTCATCGCCCTCATTTTATTAAACCAGGAACGCGGGTTCTCAATCAGTGGCAGCTAGGGCGTATTTTGACGGGTGAAGTTTCTCTCGATCCGCCAGTTAAGGCACTATTTGTTTATAACTGCAATCCCGTAACTCAAGCAGCAGAACAGGATAAGATTATCCAAGGACTTGCCCGTGAAGATTTATTTACAGTAGTAAGCGAGCATTTCTTCACCGATACGGCAGATTACGCCGATATTGTGCTGCCAGCGACGACTCAGGTAGAAAACTTGGATTTAATGTTCTCCTGGGGTCATACTTATGTGACTCTAAACAATGCAGCTATCGAACCAATAGCAGAAGCCATACCCAATACGGAACTATTTCGACGTTTGGCAGAGCGCATGGGCTTTGAAGAGGAATGTTTTAAGCTCAGTGACGAAGAGTTAGTTAGGTCGGTGCTGGACTGGTCAGCCCCCGTTATGGAAGGCATCGATATGGAAGAATTGAAATCAAAAGGCTTTGCTAAATTAAAAATTGAAGCAGTTCCCCATGCAGAGGGCAATTTCCCCACACCTTCGGGTAAATGTGAATTTGTGTCTGGTATGAAAGTAGACAGCAATTATGTGTTGCCCGCTTTTCGTCAGGGATTTGAGGAATACGAACCAGGCGAGCCAGTCGATCCTCTGCCAACCTATACTCCACAAAGAGAATCTTCCGCCAGTAATCCCGAATTAGCTAGTCGCTATCCGTTGAGCTTGATGTCTGCTAAACCCCACCAGTTTATCAACTCTTGTTTTGCTAATCTGCCCAAGCATTCTAAACTGGAAGGCGAACCACGGGTAATTATCCATCCTGATGATGCGATGAAGCGCGGTATTGCAGAAGGACAAATGGTAAAGGTATATAACGATCGCGGAGCTTTTCAAGTACCTGCAATGCTCAACGATATGACTCGTGAGGGAGTTGTGGTTGCACCACTGGGATATTGGCGTAAAATTAGTCATGCTAACAACACAGTGAATGCTGCTACTTCTGCCACCTTTACTGACCTGGGACACGCAGCAGCAGTTGGCGATTCTTTGGTTGAAGTTGAGCCTTTAGCAGTGTAATATTCTTCACAATCTGTTTCTATAGCTTGCGATCTGTAGTTTAGAGAGAAAAGTATGAGTGATTTTTTTCAGTTCGAGATGGACTTTGCCAGCTCTTTAAGATGTATTCCTATGCAGGTGCGCTATAAGCTGGACATCTGTGGCATAAAATTGAAATTGCCTCAATGGAATCAATTTTCCCATAGCGATCGCCAAATGCTGCTGGATTTACCATGTCAAACTCCCCAGCAAGTGCAAACATATCGCCAAACTTTGCAAGAATTGGTAGAGCAAGTAACTGGCGACATGGCGACTGATTTACCAGTTGAAGCCGATCCTGACTGGGAAAATGATTTAAAAATTCCTGATTCGGTAGACGCGAAAGCTCAAGAGGTAGGGTTTTCTTTTCCTTTAGCCAGATGGGCAAAACTAGAGCCAATTCAAAAATTTGTTTTGATCAAACTCAGCCGTTCTAGTCATGAGAATCGAAACTTTGTTCCTGCCCTGAAAGAGTTTCATCTGGTTGAGGAGGGTGATTTAATTGTTTCATAATCATCTTGGTTCATCCCATATAAACTATTTTCCGTTTGATTTAGTATTTAAGAGGGCGCAGGGAATAGAGAAAACAGAGGAGGCAAGGGAGAAAGCAATTGCCAACTACCAACCACTAACTAGAAAATTATGATTCCAGGAGAGATATTTTTTGCCGAAGATGAGATTGAGATCAACGCAGGTAGAGAGAAGAAAACAATCGCGGTAGATAATGCAGGCGATCGCCCAATTCAAGTTGGTTCTCATTTTCACTTTTTTGAAGTCAATCGGGCATTGATCTTCGATCGCCAGACTGCTTTCGGGTTTCGTTTGGATATTCCCTCTGGGACAGCAGTACGTTTTGAACCTGGAGATACTAAAGATGTTGAACTGGTGGCGATTGGTGGTAACAGAAGAGTTCAAGGACTAAATAATTTGACCAACGGTGCATTAGATAATTCTGAAACTGAAGCTGCTGCGATCGCTAAAGCTCAACAATCGGGTTTTGATCGATAACTGTACGGGCGAACCGTTGTTCGCCCTTAACCCTGACCACTAATTACTAACCAAACCATGAGAATCAACCGCGAACGTTACGGAGAACTATTCGGACCGACCAAGGGCGATCGCTTACGTCTAGGGGATACTTCGATAATTATTGAAATTGAAGCGGATACAGGGGTTTATGGGGATGAATGTGTCTTTGGTGGTGGTAAAACCTTACGAGATGGTTTGGGTTTAGCACCAGGAGTTACGGCAGCAGATGGGGCGTTGGATTTGGTTTTAACTAACGTCATTGTCATGGATGCGGTGTTGGGCATTATTAAAACTGATTTGGGCATCAAAGACGGTAAAATTGTCGGCATTGGTAAAGCTGGCAATCCCGATATTATGGACGGGGTAACCCCTAACTTAATTGTTAGTGCTAATACAGACGTGCGTTCGGCTGAAGGCTTAATTGCTACGGCTGGAGGAATTGACGGTCACGTTCATTTTGACAGCGCTGGCTTGTGTGCCGAAGCTCTTTCTAGCGGTATCACTACCATGATTGGTGGAGGTCTAGGTCCTGTTACCGTAGGGATTTGTTCTGGTGGGGCAAGGAATTTAGGAGTGATGCTGCAAGCCACAGAAGCCTTCCCGATTAATTTTGGTTTTCTGGGCAAGGGTAGCTCTAGCTTACCTGCCAGTCTGATCGAACAGATCGAAGGTGGGGCAATCGGACTGAAAATTCATGAAGATTGGGGGGCAATGCCTGCGGCGATCGATACTTGTCTGAGGGTGGCAGATGAATACGATTTTCAGGTACAGCTACACTCGGACACTCTCAATGAATCTGGTTATGTGGAAGACACGCTAGATGCGATCGCCGGTCGTACCATTCATATGTATCATACGGAAGGGGCGGGGGGCGGTCATGCACCAGATATTATCAAAGTAGCTTCCTATCCTCATTGTTTACCTTCTTCTACCAATCCGACTAATCCCTATACGGTAAATACATTTGACGAACACTTAGATATGGTGATGGTCTGTCATCATCTCAATCCCCAAGTCCCCGAAGATATTGCTTTTGCCGACTCTCGTATTCGTGCCGAAACCATTGCCGCCGAAGATATTTTGCACGATATGGGGGCAATTTCGATGATGGGTTCGGATAGTCAGGGAATGGGACGCATCGCCGAAACTATCTGTCGTACCTGGCAACTGGCTTCTAAGATGAAAGACCAACGAGGAATATTACCAGAAGACAGCGATAGGCAAAGTCAGCGCGCCGCTAGCGATCGCCATGATAATCAAAGGGCATTACGCTATCTGGCTAAATATACCATTAACCCTGCTCGTACCTATGGCATTGATCGCTATGTTGGCTCATTAGAACCAGGAAAGATCGCTGATATAGTGCTGTGGCAACCTGGATACTTTGGTATTAAGCCAGAATTAATTATCAAAGGTGGTTTTATTGCTTGGTCGCCCATGGGAGAGTCTAACGCTTCTTTGATGACCTGCGAACCAATTATTTATCGACCTCAGTGGAGTAGTTTTGGTATTGCACCTCAAGCCACCTCCTTCAGTTTTATGACCCAAGCGGCAATAGATAAAGGTATACCCGCTAAATTAGGACTGCGGAAACCTGCCTTAGCCGTCAGTGGCACTCGTTCTTTATCTAAAAATGATCTTACTCACAATAATATCTGTCCCAACATTGAAGTCGATCCTGACACGTTTCAGGTTAAAGTTGATGGCGAGTTGGCAATCTGTGAACCAGTTGATCGCGTTCCTTTAGGAAGGCTATATATGTTTCGTTGATCTAACTATAGAAAATAATTGAAATGGCTAAATCTCCAATGGAACGTACATTTGTTGGCACTCTTAAAACCCTATGGCGTTATCCAGTTAAATCGATGCAGGGGGAAGAATTAAACACCTCTGAGATCGGGACAAAAGGATTGTTAGGCGATCGCACTCATGCCCTTTGGGATGTAAAAACTAAACGTGTTGCTAGTGCCAAAAATCCCCGCCAATGGTCATCTCTTCTCAATTGTCATGCCACCTTAGAGCGATCGCCTCAGGTAGATCGACTCACACCTACTGTACATATTTCTCTCCCTAATGGTTCTACTGTAACCAGCGATCAGCCTGATATTGATACCCACCTATCTAACTGGATTAACCGAGAAGTGAAGTTCCTGGCTACCGTCCCCGAAACTCCTAGCCTCGATCAATACTGGCCTGATGTAGAAGGTACTGCCTATCAAGATACGGTGACTCAATTGTTTATGCCGACTGGGACTTTTTTCGATTCCTGCCCGATTCACGCGATTACTACTGCTACTCTCAATCGCTTAAAACAACTTTATCCAGATGGTGAATTTGCTCCCTGTCGCTTTCGTCCCAACTTACTGATTGATACCCCATCGACGCAGGAGAATTTTGTCGAGAATGATTGGGTCGGTCGTATTCTAGCGATCGGGGATTCTGTTAGGCTTAAGGTTGATACAGCTTGTCCTCGTTGTGTTGTTACCACCTTGGCACAAGAAGGATTGCCACAAGATTTGAATATTTTAAAAACTACTGCCAAGTATAACGACGTAATTGCAGGAATAAGACTATCGATTATCGAAGAAGGTACTGTCAGTCAAGGCGACTCTGTCTGGCTAGAAAAGATTGGTGTTTAAATTCTAAATTTATATACAGTTGTGTCTGATACTAAATCCGATTGGTGCGATCGCCTTCTGTGGTATAGTCTCTCTTCGGTAATTATGGACTGGAATCGCATTTTTTTATTATTTAATACCGATGGAAACAAAACCACCATTACCACCATTTACCTTAGAAACCGCTAAAGCTAAAGTTCAAGCAGCCGAAGATGGTTGGAATAGTCGCAACCCCGAAAAAGTTGCCCTAGCATATACCATAGATTCTCAATGGCGTAATCGCGCTGAATTTATTAACGGTAGAGAAGAAATCATGGCTTTCTTACAGCGTAAATGGGCAAAAGAACTAGACTATCGCCTCAAAAAAAGACTCTGGAGTTTTACCGATAATCGCATTTCTGTTTGTTTTGAATATGAATGGCATGATGATGGAGGTTTTTGGTATCGTGCTTACGGTAACGAAAATTGGGAGTTTGCCGAAAATGGCTTGATGCAGCGACGAGAAGCCAGTATTAATGATGTGCCGATCAAAGAATCTGAAAGAAAATTTCTTTGGGAAAGAAAACCATAAGTTAAATTAGTAAACTTGACCATTAAAAAATAACCACATCTTAAATTAATGACTAACAGCGATCGCATTTTAAAATATTTAAAATAATATTAAACCCATACTAAAAGTTGTATTGGGGTTGATTACTTCAATTTTCAATGCTCAAAATAACTGGATTGATGCTGGGTATAAAAAATTAAATTGTTATCGAGAAATTTTGTATTGATTCTTACTTTTGGTTTCTAAATCTGAGAACCAGCGCGATCGCCATATGATTTGACTCTTAAGATCAAAATCCTTTATTAATAGGGGTTTCAGAACTTTAATTTTCCTTACCGACCAAAATTTCCCCGTTGCTATCCTAAAGCCGATTTGACACCCAGATTTGAGAATTTCATGATAGTCTTCAACCCGCCAACGGTAAGTGTACCAGCGCAAAATCGGAGAAGCCATAAAGACATCTTCAACCACTTCGTTTCAGACTTAACGGGAAAAGTCAGAAAACCAAACGACTCAAAGCTGGATGGGATGACAATTATCTCAACACTGTCCTTAGTGCCTTAAACATAGTCACATCTTAGCTCTCAGTAATTGTTAAGAAACATGTGCGGTTGCCCTGT